>NZ_JBFADP010000045.1:0-73006 GCF_040641415.1 Streptomyces sp. NPDC020875
CTGACCAGCAGGCCGACCCGGCAGCCCGCGCGGAGCAGGGTCAGGGCGGCGGACCAGCCGGCGGGTCCGGCGCCGACGACGACCGCGCGATCGCCAGACGGTGGTGACCTCGCAGAACTCGCGGATGCCCTGGCCCGACAGCTCCCGGCCGTAGCCGGAGCGCTTGACGCCGCCGAAGGGGAAGGCGGGATGGGAGGCCGTCATCCCGTTGAAGAACACCCCTCCGGCGTCGATCTCCCGGGCGCAGCGGGTCATCTCCCGCTCGTCCCGGGTCCAGACGTTCGAGCTGAGGCCGAAGGGCGTGTCGTTGGCGAGGGTGATCGCCTCGTCCAGGTCGGCGGCCCGGTAGACGGTGGCGACCGGGCCGAACGTCTCCTCGCGGTGGATGCGCATCGCCGGGCCGATGCCGGTGAGTACCGTCGGCTCGTAGAACCAGCCGGGTCCGGCGCCCTGGGGGCGGGCGGCGCCGCACAGGGCCCGGGCGCCGAGGGCCAGGGCGTCGGCGACCAGTTCCTCCAGATCGGCCCGGCCGCGTTCGGTGGCGACCGGTCCGATCTCGGTCGTCTCGTCCAGCGGATCGCCGACGACGAGGGCCCGCATGGCCTCGGTGAAGCGGTCGCAGAACGCGTCGTGGACATCGGTGTGGACGATGAACCGTTTGGCGGCGATACACGACTGGCCGTTGTTCTGGGTCCGGGCGGTGACGGCGGTCTCCACGGCGCGGGCGAGGTCGGCGGTGGGCAGGACCAGGAAGGGGTCGCTGCCGCCCAGCTCCAGGACGGTCTTCTTGACCTCGTCGCCCGCGACGGCGGCGACGGCCCGCCCGGCCGGTTCGCTGCCGGTGAGGGTCGCGGCGGCGACCCGGGGGTCGCGCAGTACGCCCTCGACGGCGTCGGAGCCGATCAGCAGGGTCTGGAAGCAGCCCGCGGGCCAGCCCGCGCGGCGGAACAGTTCCTCCAGGTAGAGGGCGGTCCTGGGCACGTTGGAGGCGTGTTTCAGCAGGGCCGTGTTGCCCGCCATCAGGGCGGGGGCGGCGAACCGTACGACCTGCCACAGGGGGAAGTTCCACGGCATCACCGCGAGGACCGTGCCCACCGGCCGGTACCGTACGACGACCCGGGCGGCGCCCGAGTCGGCGACGTCGGTGGGGTCGGGGTGCTCGTCGGCGAGCAGCCCCTCGGCCCGGGCCGCGTACCACCGCATGGTCCGGGCGCACTTCGCCGCCTCGGCCCTGGCCTGGGTGAGCGGTTTGCCCATCTCGGTGGTCATGGTGCGGGCGATGTGCTCGGCGTCCTCCTCCAGGAGTCCGGCGGTACGGAGCATCAGCCGGGCCCGGTCGGGGAAGCCGGTGGTGCGCTGGCCGGTGAACGCCTCGTGGGCGAGGGCGAGCCGTTCCTCGATCTCCCCGGGCCCCATCGGCTCGAAGGTGCCGAGGGTCTCCCCGGTGGCGGGGTTCACCGTGGCGATGGGCATGACGTTCTCCTCCTGGGTGCCGCGGGGCGGCCGGTACGGCGGCGGCGCGGGCCGTGGTGGCGGTGACCGTCCGGCCGGCGCCCTTCGACCCTCACCCGGCGGGCCCGTCCCCGCAACGCGACGGCCGGGCCGTGACGGGGCCCGGCGGGTCCGCCGGGGCGGTCACGGCCCGGCCGGGGGCGGTCAGGCGGCCCGGCTGAGCAGCCGCAGCTGGACGTCCTTCTCCTGGTCGCCCGCGGCCGTGCCCTGCCGTTCGACCCGGAACGCGGTGGTGAGGGTTTCCGTCATCCGGTCGACGGCCCAGTAGCCGCCCTGCATCTCGGCCTCCACCGGGGTCGCCAGCGATACGGGCCCGGACGGGGGCCGGGCGGAGGCGGCGTCGAAGGTGGCGGTCCAGACGGTGGGGTGGTCCGGGGAGACGTACTCGGGCCGGTCGGCGGCGCCCCGGTCGCAGTCGTAGGAGTGCCGCAGGAACTCGAAGACGGCGTGGGCGTCCTCCTTGGCGCAGCCGCTGATGGTCACCACGACGGGTTCGGTGTGCTGATCGGGCCTGTTCACGGTGGTCACGGTGGTCCCTCCTCCTCCGGTACGGGCCCTCGCGCGGCCCGCGAAGGGGTGTCGTCTCCAGCCTCGCGCGCCCCGGGCCGGGAGGCGAATCGGCTGCCGGTCCCGGGCCGGGTACCCGGGGCGCGGGCCGTCCACACCAGGATCAGTACGGAGGCGACCGCCGCCAGGGCGCACCAGGTGGAGACGAACGCGTTCCGCCAGAGCAGGGCGCAGACCACCGCGCCCGCGCCGGTGACGGCGCCCAGCAGCCGCAGTACCGGGTCGCGGGCGAGCAGCAGCGCGCCGACGGTGGCCAGCAGATAGCCGGTGATCACGGCGGCGGGGGCGGGCAGCCCGACGGCGTAGCCGACGGTCCGTTCGTGGATCTCGGCGGTCACGGTCGTGTCGGCCAGCCGGTGGGCGAGGACGGCGGAGGTGACGGCCCCGGCGGCGAGGGGGACGGCGATCCGGAGCGGTACGGCCGGGAGCCGTCCGGCGGGGGTCCGGCCGGGCAGGGTGGCGGCGGCGACGGCGAGGGGCAGGTAGAGCGGCAGCAGGGGCAGGGCGATCACGGCCCAGAGCACGACGGCGGGCCCGGTGCCGCCGCCGTCGTGCCAGAGCCGGGCCTCCACGATCTGGTGGGCGCCGAGGAGGAGCGGCAGGGCGGCGAGCGGCAGATCGCGGATCCGGCGGGCCGGGTCGCCGCGGAGGACGCGGACCACGCAGACGGCTCCTACGGCCCCGATCGCGGTGCCCGCGACGAGGTCGGCGGTCGCGCTCCAGCACACGGCGGGGCCCCGGGCTACCGCAGCTTGCGGTTGGCGAGGACGGGGATCGCCGCCCGTACGGTGGCCACCTCGCCGGGGTCGATATCGGCGACCAGCAGGCCGGGGCCGGACATCAGCCGCTCCCGTACGGTGCCGTCGGGGCCGATGAGGGCGCTGTGGCCGATTCCGGTGGGTGCCCGGCCGGTGACGGCGGTCCCGGAGGCGGCCGGGTCGGCCTGGCCGACGGCGGCGACCCAGAGGGTGGCGTCGAGGGCGCGGGCGCGGACCAGCAGGTCCCACTGGTCGCGTTTGCCCTCGCCCGCGCCCCAGGACGCGGGCAGCAGGGAGAGGACGGCCCCGGCGTCGGCATGGGCCCGGAAGAGTTCGGGGAACCTGACGTCGTAGCAGGTGGCGAGGCCGATGGTCAGTCCGTCGAGGTCGAAGGTGACGACCTGTGATCCGGCGGCGACGGTGGTGGACTCGGTGAAGCCGAAGGCGTCGTAGAGATGGATCTTGTCGTAGGAGGTCTCCACGCCGGGTCCGGTGACGAGCAGGGTGTTGGTGACCCTGCCGTCGTCGGCGGGGGTGAACATCCCGGCGACGAGGACCAGCCCGGTCTCCTTGGCGATCTGCCGCACTTCGGTGGCCCAGGGCCCGTCGAGGGGTTCCGCGAGGGGTGCCAGTGGGGTGCCGAAGCGGGCCATGGTGGCTTCGGGGAAGACCACGAGCCGTGCTCCGGCGTCGGCGGCGAGCCGGGCCTGTTCCCGGACGAGTCCGAGGTTGCGGACCGGGTCGGGTCCGGAGGTGAGCTGGCTCAGGGCGATGCGCATGGACGTCCCCCAGAAGGGTCGCGGCGGTCCGGTCCGGTCGGCCGGGTCTCACTCCCAGCATGCTCCAGGCCGCCGCCCGGCGGTGCGCGGGGGCGGATTCGGCGCTGTCCCGGCGCCCGGACAGCGGCGACATCCGGACAACCGGCGCCCGGACGGCGCGGCACGGTCCTTTGGGCCGTCGGCCGGTTCCCGTACGCGGCGGGGCGCCGACTCCGCGCGGGCCGCTGCCGTCAGCCGGTGCCGTCCGGTGGGCGGGCGGCGGGCGGCTGGTGGAGTCCGAACGGCGATCCCTGGTCGTCGTGGCAGAAGGTGAACCGTCCGAAGCGGGCGGTGCTCGCGTCGTCCTGTTCCAGGTCGAAGTCGTCGACCCGGCCGCCGAGTTCGACGACCCGGGCGAGCGCGGCCGACATGTCGTCGACCCGGAAGAAGACATACGGGCCCGCGCCGGTGTCACCGCCGTGGATTCCGCCCGGCACATTGGGTGTACGGACCTCGTAGCCGCCGCCTTCGCCGCTGCCGGGGCCGAAGGACCAGCCGAGGAGCGCTCCGTAGAACGTCCGGGCCCGGTCCGGGTCGGTCACGCCCAGTTCGACGAAGGAGATCTCACCGGTCATCGGAGGGGCACCTCCTCACCCGCGGGCCGCGTCCGACGGCCCGCCGCCGCGGTCCTTCCCACGGTACGGGCGGGCGGGGCGGGCCGCACCCTTACCGGTCCGGGACCGACCCCGCAATACCCCCTACTCCCCCGCGACTCCTTGACGTGCGGTGACGGCGGCGACCAGGGTGGGACCGCCGTCACCGGGCCATCGACCGGCCGGGCGCGGTGAACTCCGCACCGTGCGCCGTGGCCGCGAACCGGCCGCCGCCGGTCGGCGCGCGACGCCCCGCCGGACGTACGGTCCGGACGGCCCGGCGGCCCGGCCCCGCACGGCCGGCCGTGACGCGCGCCCGTGCGCCGGTGCCCCGGACCTCCCCGACGACGAAGCAGGGTGACTCCTTGACAGCAGTGACTTCAGCGCCGCCCGCGGTCCGTGCCCCGGGCGCCGGGCCCCGGACCTGCCCACCGCCCCACGGCGGCGGGCCGTTCCCGGCGTTACGGCACGGTGCGGATGACCATCGGGGTGATGGTGCCGTCCTGGGTCGGGTTGGTGTTCCGCGCGGACACCGAGAAGAACTCGCCGGACGGGAAGACGCTGGTGAAGAAGATGTCGGCGGCGGCGGCCCCGCCGGTGAACGCGCCGCCGCCGGTGGGCACGGAGCCCGCCGGGCACGCCACGGTCACCGTCAGCGAGTGGTCGGCGATGATGGTCTGTTCCTCGCCGACGATCTGGTTGTGCGGGTTCGCCCGCCGGGGCGCGGTCGCGAGGGCCTGGGCGGTAATAGTGCCCGCGGCGAGCAGGGCGAGGGTCGTCAGGGCGATGGCGAGACGGCGCACGGTCGGTTCCGATGGCCGTACGGGACGAGCCGGAACGGGCCCGGGGGACCTTCGCGGTCTCCGCGGCCGACGGCAGGAGCGGGCAGGCCGGACCGCACCGGCTGGTGCGCCGCTGGAGTCCCGCTGGTGAGCCGCTGGAGTTCCGGTGGCACCCGAACGGCACCATCGTCGGCGGGCCGTAAGCTCCCCCGTACCGCGATGACGTGCGTGATCATGGCATTCCGGGGCAAGGGGGACTGTTCGCCGGAGGGCAAGCTCACACTTGGCACGTCTGCTGCGCAGGTGTGCGAATGTCCTAGCATCCGGGCATGACCGTGCTCCCCGACCGCCCCTTCGAGGGGTTCACCCTGGCCGGTGACTTTCCCGACGCCACTCACGAGGAGTGGCGTCGGCTCGCCGCCGGTGTACTGCGCAAGGCGGGCAAGGACGTTCCCGAGACCGCCGCGGAGGACACGCTCGCCACGCTCGTGGAAGACGGTCTGACCGTCCGTCCGCTGCATACCGCCGAGACCGCGCCCGACCCGGCGTCCGCCGCCGGGTTCCCCGGCTTCGCGCCGTTCGTCCGGGGCGGCAGCCCTGCGGGCGGCGCGGTCGCCGGATGGGACGTACGGGCGCGGCACGACCGGCCGGACCCGGCCGCCGCCAACGAGGCCGTACTCGCCGATCTGGAGCACGGGACGACGTCCCTGTGGCTGGCCGTGGGGGCGTCCGGTGTCCCCGTCGGTGGTCTGGCCGCCGCGCTCGACGGCGTGCTGCTCGACCTCGCGCCGGTCGTCCTCGACGCCGGGGACGACACCGGCGCCGCCGCCTCCGTCCTCTTCGACCTCCTCAGGGCCGGGGGCGTACGGCCCGCGCCCGGCGGCAATCTGGGCGCCGATCCGCTCGGGCACGCGGCCCGTACCGGCGGCTGGGACATCGTTCCCGAGCGGCTGCGGGCCGCCGCCGCACTGGCCCGCGACTGCCACGAGGAGTGGCCGGAACTGCGGGCGCTGACCGTCGACGCGCTGCCGTACCACGAGGCCGGGGCGTCCGCCGCGCAGGAACTGGGCTGCTCCCTGGCGACCGGCGTGGCGCTGCTGCGGGAGCTGACGGCCGCCGGGCTGCCGGTGGACGCGGCCCTCGGGCAGCTGGAGTTCCGCTACGCGGCCGGTGCCGACCAGTTCCTGACGATCGCGAAGCTGCGGGCCGCCCGGCGGCTGTGGGCCCGGGTCGCCGAAGCGTGCGGCGCCGGGGCCGGGGCGGGCGCCCAGCGCCAGCACGCGGTCACCTCACCGGTGATGATGGTCCGCCGGGACCCCTGGGTGAACATGCTCCGCACCACGGTCGCCGCGCTCGCGGCCGGGGTCGGCGGCGCGGACGCCGTAACGGTCCTGCCGTTCGATCACGCGCTGGGGCTGCCGGACGCCTTCGCCCGGCGGATCGCCCGGAACACCTCCACGATCCTGCTGGAGGAGTCGGGCGTGGGCCGGGTGATCGATCCGGCGGGCGGCTCCTGGTACGTGGAGCGGCTGACGGACGATCTGGCGCACACCGCCTGGGCCTGGTTCCAGGAGGTGGAGGGTGCCGGGGGCCAGCTCGCGGCGCTCCGTTCCGGTCTGGTGGGCGAGCGGATCGCGGCGGTCTGGGAGGGCCGCCGCCGCAAGCTGGCGACCCGCCGGGAGCCGGTGACGGGGGTGAGCGAGTTCCCGCTGCTCTCCGAGCGGCCGCTGGTCCGCGATCCGGCGCCGATGCCGCCGTCGGGCGGGCTGCCGAGGGTCCGCCGCGACGAGGCGTTCGAGGCGCTGCGGTCCCGTTCGGACGCCTTCATGGCCGAGACGGGGGCCCGGCCGAAGGTCTTCGTCGCGGCGCTCGGCCCGGCCGCCGCGCATACGGCGCGGGCCGCCTTCGCCGCCAATCTGTTCGCGGCGGGCGGTATCGAACCGGTCCACGACCCGGTGACCGTGGACGCCGCCTCGGCCGCCGCCGCCTTCACCGCGTCCGGCGCCGAACTCGTCTGCCTCTGCTCCAGCGACGCGCTCTACGCCGAGCGGGCGGCCGAGGTCGCCGAGGTACTGAAGGCGGCCGGGGCGCGCCGGATCTATCTGGCCGGACGCCCGGGTGAGCTGCGGGAATCGTATGAACGGGCCGGGGTGGACGAGTTCGTGTTCGCGGGCGGTGACGCCGTGGCCGTCCTCACCCGGGCTCTCGATCTGATCGGAGTGGCGCCGTGACCATCCCCGACTTCACCGGGATCGCGCTGGGGCGGGGCGCGTCCGCCGCCGACCAGGACCGCTGGCGCGCCGCGGTCAAGGAGTCCACCGGGCGGGACGTGGACGACCTGGTCTGGGAGACCCCGGAGGGGATTCCCGTGAAGGCGCTGTACACGGCGGACGATCTGGCCCCGGTGGACTTCCTGGGGACGTATCCGGGGATCGCGCCGTTTCTGCGGGGCCCGTATCCGACGATGTACGTCAACCAGCCCTGGACGGTGCGGCAGTACGCCGGGTTCTCCACCGCCGAGGAGTCCAACGCCTTCTACCGGCGCAATCTGGCGGCCGGTCAGAAGGGGCTCTCCGTCGCGTTCGACCTGCCCACGCACCGGGGGTACGACTCGGATCACCCCCGGGTCACCGGCGATGTCGGGATGGCGGGCGTCGCGATCGACTCGATCTACGACATGCGGCAGCTCTTCGACGGCATCCCGCTGGACCGGATGAGCGTGTCGATGACCATGAACGGCGCGGTGCTGCCGGTACTGGCGCTGTACATCGTGGCCGCCGAGGAGCAGGGGGTGGCGCCGGAGAAACTGGCCGGGACCATCCAGAACGACATCCTCAAGGAGTTCATGGTCCGCAATACCTATATCTATCCGCCGAAGCCATCGATGCGGATCATCTCCGATATCTTCGCCTTCACCTCGCGGCGGATGCCCCGCTACAACTCCATCTCGATCTCCGGATATCACATCCAGGAGGCGGGGGCGACGGCCGATCTGGAGCTGGCGTACACGCTCGCCGACGGAATGGAGTATCTGCGGGCGGGAATCGGCGCCGGGCTCGATGTGGACGCCTTCGCGCCCCGGCTGTCGTTCTTCTGGGCGATCGGGATGAACTTCTTCATGGAGATCGCCAAGCTGCGGGCGGCCCGGCTGCTCTGGGCGAAGCTGGTCCGCACCTTCGGCCCGGAGAACCCCAAGTCGCTTTCGCTGCGGACCCATTCGCAGACCTCCGGCTGGTCCCTCACCGCGCAGGACGTCTACAACAACGTGACCCGTACCTGTGTGGAGGCGATGGCGGCGACCCAGGGGCACACCCAGTCGCTGCACACCAACGCGCTGGACGAGGCGCTGGCGCTGCCGACGGACTTCTCGGCCCGGATCGCCCGCAACACCCAGCTGCTGCTCCAGCAGGAGTCGGGGACGACCCGGGCGATCGACCCGTGGGGCGGCAGCGCCTATGTGGAGCGGCTGACGTACGACCTGGCGCGCCGGGCCTGGCAGCACATCGAGGAGGTCGAGGCGGCGGGCGGCATGGCGCAGGCCATCGACGCGGGCATCCCCAAACTGCGGGTCGAGGAGGCGGCGGCCCGTACCCAGGCCAGGATCGACTCGGGCCGTCAGCCCGTGATCGGCGTCAACAAGTACCGGGTCGACTCCGACGAGCAGATCGAGGTGCTGAAGGTCGACAACTCGGCGGTCCGGGTCCGGCAGATCGAGAAGCTGCGGCGGCTGCGCGAGGAACGGGACGAGACCGGGTGCCAGGACGCGCTGCGGGCCCTGACGGCCGCCGCCGGATCGACGCCCGGCCCGGACCTGGAGGGCAATCTGCTGGCGCTGGCGGTCTCGGCGGCCCGGGCGAAGGCGACGGTCGGGGAGATCTCGGACGCCCTGGAGGCGGTCTACGGGCGGCACTCGGGCCAGATCCGTACCATCTCCGGTGTGTACCGAGGTGAAGCGGGACAGTCCCCGTCCGTGACGCGGACCCGGGCCCTGGTCGACCGGTTCGAGGAGGCGGAGGGCCGCCGGCCGCGGATCCTGGTGGCCAAGATGGGCCAGGACGGGCACGACCGGGGACAGAAGGTGATCGCGACGGCCTTCGCCGACCTGGGCTTCGACGTGGACGTCGGCCCGCTGTTCCAGACCCCGGACGAGGTGGCGCGGCAGGCCGTGGAGGCCGATGTGCACATCGTCGGGGTGTCGTCGCTGGCGGCGGGCCATCTGACCCTGGTACCCGCCCTGCGGGAGGAACTGGCGGCGCAGGGCCGGGAGGACATCATGATCGTGGTCGGCGGGGTGATCCCGCCGCAGGACGTGGCGGCGCTCCACGAGGCGGGCGCGACGGCCGTGTTCCCGCCCGGCACGGTGATCCCCGACGCGGCGCACGATCTGGTGACGACCCTGGCCGCGACCCTGGGCCACGCGTCGTGAGGCGGCGGGCCCGGCGGGGCGGGGGCACGGGGCCGCGATGCCGGTGATCGACCTCGACGCGTACGCGAAGGGGGTACGGGAGGGCTCCCGGGCCCATGTCGCCCGCGCCGTCACCCTGGTGGAGTCCCGCCGCCCGGACCACCGGCTGCTGGCCCAGGAACTGCTGACCGAGCTGCTGCCGTCGGCGGGCGGCGCCCGGCGGATCGGCATCAGCGGGGTCCCCGGGGTGGGCAAGTCGACCTTCATCGACGCGCTGGGCACCATGCTGACGGGCCTGGGGCACCGGGTGGCCGTCCTGGCCGTGGATCCCTCGTCCCGGCGGACCGGCGGCTCCATCCTCGGCGACAAGACCCGGATGGAACGGCTCTCCACGGACCCCGCCGCCTTCGTCCGGCCCTCGCCGTCGGCGGGCACGCTGGGCGGAGTCGCCAGGGCCACCCGGGAGACGATGGTGGTGATGGAGGCCGCCGGATACGACGTGGTGCTGGTGGAGACGGTCGGCGTCGGCCAGTCGGAGACCGCGGTGGCCCAGATGGTCGACACCTTCCTGCTGCTCACCCTGGCCAGGACCGGGGACCAGCTCCAGGGCATCAAGAAGGGCGTCCTGGAGCTGGCGGACGTGATCGCGGTCAACAAGGCCGACGGCCCCCATGAGCGCGACGCCCGCTCCGCCGCCCGCGAACTGGCCGGGGCGCTCCGGCTGATGCACCCGGCGGACGCGGCGTGGAACCCGCCGGTGCTGTCGTGCAGCGCCCGTGAGTCGGCGGGCCTGGACACGGTGTGGGAACGGATCGAGCAGCACCGCGAACTCCTGACCTCGACCGGGAGGCTGGCCGCGAAACGCCGTGAGCAGCAGCTCGACTGGGTGTGGTCGATGGTCCACGACGAGCTGACGGAGCGGCTGCGCACCCATCCGGCGGTCCGGGAGGCGATCCCGGACATGGAGCGCGCGGTCCGCGACGGCGAACTGACGGCGACCCTGGCGGCGCGCCGGATCCTGGCGGCGTTCGAACGGCCGCGCTGAGGTCGGCGGCGCTCCGGGGCTGCGGACGGGGATGTTTGCGGGCCGCCGGGAGGTGTAGTAGTTATTCAGGTGGACCCCCGCCAGGATCTGGGAATCCGTATGGCGGGGGCCCACGCGGTGAAGCGAGCCTGATCTGAGCCCCGTATGTGGGGGCTCAGATCAGCCCTTCAACCACCTCCCCAGCTTCCACGCGATCCGGACCAGCAGGTCCTCGGCGCGCTGCCGCATTGATGGTTTCGGCTTCCCGCGACGCCCCATGGGCGCCTCCCCTCGGAACCGGCCGCCGAAATCCCGGTCGACGGCCCTCTTTCGGATTCGGGCCGGGCCCCGAAGGGGTGGGGCCCGGATCGTCCGTGAGGGGAGGCGCACCGCGGTGCGCGTGAGCACAGTACCGCCGAGTCGGCGACGGGTCCGACACTCCGTCAACCTCCGTCCGTACGGCTCACCCTCACGGGCGACGGGTGGCGTTCCGCGTTAGCCTGCGGGTATGAGCCACTCCCCCATGACACACGTTCTGACCTGGGAAATCGTCGACAACCAGGGATATGAGACGGCCTGGGTCGACCTCGGTGACGGTGAGCTGGAGGCGCGGGGGCGGGCGGTCGGGATCAGTCCGGAGCCGTACTGGATCGGCTACACCCTGCGGACCGGCGCGGAGTGGGTGACCCGGGAGCTGAGGGTGACCGCCGAATCGGCGGACGGGGCCCGGGAGCTGGTGCTGGCCCATGACGGGGCGGGGGCGTGGACCGTGGACGGGGAGGCGCGGCCCGATCTCGACGGGGCGCTCGACTGCGATCTGGGGCTCTGTCCGCTGACCAACTCCATGCCGGTGCTCCGGCACGGGCTGCACCGGGCCGGGGACGACGAGCGGACGTTCACCATGGCCTGGTTGTCGGTGCCCGATCTGACGGTGCGCCCGTCGACGCAGACGTACACCCCGCTGGGTCCGACGGAGGACGGCGGCGGGCTGGTCCGGTACGAGTCGGGCGACTTCCGCCGGGACGTCGAGTTCGACGCCGACGGCTTCGTCGTGGACTACCCGGATCTGGCGTATCTGATCGGCCGCAGCTCCCGGGGGTGATCGCGGAGCGCGCGGCAGGTAGCGTGCGCGGTGTGCCGAGTGAGCGACGATCCGACCAGTCCCCCCGCCAGTACCGCGCCCCGGGGGTGACGGCATGAGGCTCGCGCTCCTGGGCGGCGGCGGGTTCCGGGTGCCGCTGGTGTACGGCGCGCTGCTCGGCGACCGGGCGGAGGGCCGGGTCACCGAGGTCGTCCTGTACGACGTCGACGCCGGGCGGCTCGCCGCGGTGGCCCGGGTCCTCGCCGACCAGGCCGCCGGTGTCCCGGACGCGCCCGCGGTCCGGGTGACGACCGATCTCGACGAGGCGCTGCGCGGCGCGGACTTCGTCTTCTCGGCGATCCGGGTGGGCGGTCTCGCGGGGCGGGCGGCGGACGAGCGGATCGCGCTGGCGGAGGGCGTCCTCGGCCAGGAGACCGTGGGCGCGGGCGGGATCGCGTACGGGCTGCGGACCGTGCCGGTGGCCGTGGAGATCGCCCGCAGGACGGCCCGGCTGGCGCCGGACGCCTGGGTCATCAACTTCACCAACCCGGCGGGGTTGGTCACCGAGGCGATGGCCGCGGTGCTGGGCGACCGGGTGATCGGGATCTGCGATTCGCCGGTCGGTCTGGGGCGCCGGGTGGCCCGGGTGCTGGGGGCCGATCCCGGGTCCGCCTTCGCCGACTACGCGGGCCTCAACCATCTGGGCTGGCTGCGGGGGCTGCGGGTCGGCGGGCGGGACGTGCTCCCCGGGCTGCTGGCGGATCCGGCGCTCCTCGGCTCGTTCGAGGAGGGCCGGCTGTTCGGCCCGGAGTGGCTGCGGTCGCTGGGCGCGATCCCCAACGAGTATCTGCACTACTACTACTTCAACCGGGAGACGGTGGCCGCCTACCGGAGCGCCGAGCGGACCCGGGGCGCGTTTCTGCACGAGCAGCAGGACCGGTTCTACGCGGCGATGGGGCGGCCGGGGGGCGCCCCGGCGCTGGAGACCTGGGACCGGACCCGGGCCGAGCGGGAGGCGACCTATATGGCGCACAACCGGGAGGCGTCGGGCGCGGGCGAACGGGACGCCGCCGATCTGGAGGAGTCGGGCGGCTACGAGCGGGTGGCACTGGCGCTGATGCGGGCCGTCGCCCGGGACGAGCGGGCGACCCTGATCCTCAATGTCCGCAACCGGGGCACCCTGCCGTCGCTGGACGACGAGGCGGTGGTGGAGGTGCCGTGCCTGGTCGACGCGAACGGGGCGCATCCGGTCTCGGTCTCCCCGCTGACCGGGCACGCGGCGGCGCTGGTGGGCGCGGTGAAGGCGGTGGAGCGGGAGGTGCTGGCGGCGGCGGAGTCCGGGGACCGTGAGCGGGCGGTGTCCGCCTTCGCGCTGCATCCGCTGGTCGATTCGGTGACGGTGGCGCGCCGTCTGGTGGACGCGTACACGGCCGCCCATCCGGGTCTGGCGTATCTGCGGCGCTGACCGGCGCGGTCGGCTCGGTCGGCGCGCGCCCTGCGGCCCGGCGGGCGCCGGGCCGCGCCCGCCGATAAAATCGGGGGCATGGGCGAGCGCCATATCGCGCCGACCGCCCCCGAACTGCTCATCGAGACGGCCGCCGGGTCAACGGTGATGCGTCCGGGCCGGGCCTATCACGTCGGACGCGACCCGCTGTGCGAGATCGTGCTCGACGACGACCGCGTCTCCTGGCACCACGCGGTGCTGCGCGCCGACGACGGTCACTGGACCGTCGAGGACGAGAAGAGCACCAACGGCACCTACGCCGACGGCGTCCGGATCCGGGTCCGGGACGTGGGCGCGGGCAGTGTGCTGCGGTTCGGCAGCCTCGCCGACGGTCCCCGCGCGGTCCTGGTGGACCACGCGGAGCCCCCGCCGCCGACCCGGGTGGCCCCGCTGCCCGGCGCGCCCGGCGACTCCCCCGGCATGTCCGGTCCCCGGGTCTCCGCGCCCGCCGCGACCGGCACGTTCCGGCAGCCGACGTCGGTCCGGCCGCTGCCCGCCAGGACCGTACGGATCGGCCGGGCCCCGGAGAACGATCTCGTCGTCGACGATCTGACGGTCTCGCGGCACCACGCCGAACTGAGGACCCGGCCGGACGGCTCGTACGAGATCGCCGACATCGGCTCCCACAACGGCACCTTCCTCAACGGTGTCGCCGTGTCGGTGGCCGCCGTCGGCGAGGGCGATGTCGTCGGCATCGGCCACTCCGCGTTCTGCCTCGTCGGTGCCGAACTGCGGGAGTACGTCGACACCGGCGAGGTCAGACTGGACGTCCAGGATCTGACGGTGGCCGTGGACAAGGGCCGGCGCGTCCTCGTCGACGGGTTGTCCTTCCCGGTCGCCGAGAAGTGTCTGCTCGCCGTCGTCGGCCCGAGCGGCGCGGGCAAGTCGACCCTGCTCAACGCGCTCACCGGGCTGCGGCCCGCCGACGACGGCACGGTGCTGTACGACGGCCGGGACCTGTACCGGGACTACGCCGAGCTGCGGCAGCGGATCGGGCTCGTACCGCAGGACGACATCCTGCACACCCAGCTGACCGTACGGGCGGCCCTCGGCTATGCGGCCGAGCTGCGGTTCCCCCGGGACACGGCCAAGGAGGAGCGGCGGGCCCGGGTCGCCGAGGTGATCGGCGAACTCGGGCTCGGGGAGCGGGCCGACCAGCCGGTGCACCGGCTCTCGGGCGGGCAGCGCAAACGCGTCAGTGTGGCGCTCGAACTGCTGACGAAGCCGTCGCTGCTCTTCCTCGACGAGCCGACGTCCGGTCTCGACCCGGGCATGGACCGCTCGGTGATGCAGATGCTGCGGGCCCTCGCCGACGACGGCCGGACCGTCATCGTGGTCACGCACAGCGTCCTCAGCCTCGATGTCTGCGACCGGCTGCTGGTACTGGCACCCGGCGGCCGGATCGCCTACTACGGGCCGCCGGACGAGGCGCTGGGCTACTTCGGGCACGAGCGGTGGCCGGAGGCGTTCGAGGCGTTCGAGAACGACCGCGACCGGGACTGGGCGGGCGCCTACGCGGCCTCGCCCTACCACCGCCGCTATGTCGAGGACGCCTCGGCGCAGCCGGTGCGGTCCGGGCCCGTACCGCGGGCGGGGACGGCCCCGGCGCCGCCGCCGAAGCCCCGCGGCTGGGGCGCCCAGCTGTGGACCCTGGTACGGCGGTACACTGCGGCGCTCTCCGCCGACCGGACCTTCCTCGCCGTGATGATCGCCCTGCCGTTCGTGATGGGCGCCATGGCCCGGGCGCTCGCGGGCAGCGCCCTGACCCGCGAGACCGCGATGAACGCCCTGCTGATCCTCTGCGTCGGCGGGGTGCTGACGGGTGCCGCGAACGCGGTCCGCGAACTGGTCAAGGAACGGGCGATCTACCGGCGGGAGCGGGCGGTGGGGCTCTCCCGGTCGGCGTATCTGATGTCGAAGGTAGTGGTGCTGGGCACCGTGACGGTACTTCAGGCGGTGGTACTCACCCTGATCGGCCTGGCGGGGGTACGGCTGAACGCGCCGGGCGGCCGGGGCGTACTGCTGCCACCGCTGCTGGAGCTGGTGCTCGCGGTGGCTCTGCTGTCGTTCACCGCGATGATGCTCGGTCTGCTGATCTCCGCCCTGGTCCGCAAGGAGGAGGTGACCATGCCGCTGCTGGTGCTGCTGGCGATCGTGCAGGTGGTGTTCTGCGGGGCGCTGCTGAGGCTGGACGGGCTGCCGGTGGCGGAGCAGCTGGCGTGGCTGGTGCCGTCGCGGTGGGCGCTCGGGGCGATGGCGGGCACGATCGGCCTGTCCCGGCTGGTGCCGGGCACGCTGACCGCCGATCCGCTGTTCGAGCACTCCACGGCGGTGTGGCTGACCAATATGGGCATGATGCTGGTACTGGCCGTGCTGTACGGCTGGCTGGTCGCCCGGCTGCTGCGCCGCCAGGAGCCCGCCGTGATGCGGAAGTAGGCACCGCGTATGTCCGAGGAGTTCAGCCCCACGCATGTGGTGCCGCCGGGCGGGCTGGCCGCCTTCGAGACCGCCGGTACGGACCGGCCCACGGCGTCGCTCGACGCGCTGCTCCCGGTCCGGCTGGCCGATCGCACCGGCGACTGGGGGCGGATCGTCTGCGCCAACGGCTGGTCCGCCTGGGTGGACGGACGGCTGCTGGTGGCGGTTCCGCAGCCGCCGCCCGCGACGGGCAGACCACTGACCCGCACGGCCGACCAGCGGCCCCAGCTCGCCCGCGCGGGCGAGGCCGTCGGCCGCTACCGGGGCGCCGCCGACGACCTCGCGGAGGGCCGGATCGACCGGGCCGCGTTCCGGGACCGCACCCGGGGCCTGCGGGCCGGGGTGGTGATCGACGGCGAGTCGGTCTGGCTGTACGACGCCGAGCACGAGCGGTGGGTGTACGGCGACGGGCTCCGGCTGAGTACGTACGCGGCGGCGGGCGCTCCCCGGACAGCCCCGGAGTCCGGCACGCCGGACGGTACGCCGAACGGCCCGGATGCCGCGGCGGGCGGGGAGACCCGGGCGGCGGGGGCTTCGGGGTTCCCGGCTTCCGGGGGCGGCGACCGGCCGGGTGAGCCGCAGTTCGCGGAGACGGCGGAGAAGACGGCGGTCGCCGGGGCGGACGACACCCCGGGCGGATCGGGAGCCGCGCCCACCCGGGCCGTGGGGGCGGAGCCCCCGGCCCGCCCGGACGGTGAGGGCCGGTGACGGCCCCGGGCGGCGAACCGGAGGACACCGCCGCCGGACCGCCGCCCGCGTCCGGCGCGGCGCCGGAACACCCCTCGGGCCTGGTGACCGATCTCGCGGGCCGGAGGATCGCGGACTACCTGGTCGAGGAGGAGGTGGGCCGGGGCGGAATGGCGGTCGTCTACCGGGCCAGGGACCTGCGCCTCGACCGTACGGTGGCCCTGAAACTGCTCGCCCCCGAACTCGCCCGCAACGACACCTTCCGGCAGCGGTTCGCCCATGAGTCCCGGGTGGCCGCCGCCATCGACCACCCCCATATCGTGCCGGTGTTCGAGGCCGGCGAGGCCGACGGGCTGCTCTACATCGCCATGCGGTTCGTCCCCGGCCAGGACCTGCGCACCCTGCTCCGCCGGGAGGGGCCGCTGCCGGTCGCGGTGGCGGGCCGGATCGCCGCGCAGACCGCGTCGGCGCTCGACGCGGCGCACCGGCACGACCTGGTCCACCGCGATGTGAAACCGGGCAATGTGCTCGTCGCCGAAGGCACCGACAGCGACCACCCCGAACACGTCTATCTGACGGACTTCGGACTGACGAAGAAGTCGCTCTCCCTGACAGGCTTCACGACAGTCGGCCAGTTCGTCGGCACACTCGACTACGTGGCACCGGAACAGATCTCGGGACGGCCGGTCGACGGGCGCTGCGACGTCTACGGGCTGGCGTGCGTGGTGTTCGAGATGCTGGGCGGCGCGCCGCCGTTCCAGCGGGAGGACGACATGGCACTGCTCTGGGCCCACCAGTTCGACCCGCCACCACCGCTGACGGCCCGGCGCCCCGACCTCCCCGGGGCGGTGGACGAGGTGATGGCCCACGCGCTCGCGAAGCTGCCGGACGACCGGTACGGGTCGTGCGGGGAGTTCGTGGCGGCGTTGCGCGCGGCGGCGGGGCGGGGGGCGACGCGCCTGGTCACAGCGGCGCCACCGGCGCGGGTGTCCGGCGGGCCGACACCGCCGCCGCCCCCACCGCCGTGGGCCCGTCCGGCCTTCCCGGGCCTCCCTCTGTAGCCCCTTTCCGGGCGCGCCCGGACGGCCCGGTTTGTTCGCGGTCCGCGGACCGTACGTGGTTGCTCTCGCAGTTCCCCGAGCCCCTGGGTTGTCCTCCTCACCGCTCAGGTAGCAGGCGGGGCTCCCTTCCAGGAGCCGGGAGTGGGAGAGCGTTCAGGGGCGCGGGGAACTGCGAGACAAGCCACGTACGGTCCGCGGATCGGGACCGGGCAGCAACCCTCCGGACGCCACGGGGTCTCAGGGCGCACCATCGGAGGCGCGGCGGCCCCGGAGGGTGGACGCGCCCGCGAGGAGACCCGTGACCACACCCCAGAGCGCCGCCGCGAGCAGCGCCGTCCACCAGCGGGGCGCCAGCTCGACGTGTCCGGCGAGACCGCCGTCGACATCGCCGAGGCCGAGCAGCGAGAGCCCGTATCGCGCGTCGATCCGGCAGAGCAGACAGACCGTCAGCACGGTCAGGACGAGCCCGGCTCCCATCCGCAGTCCGTGCTGCCACGCCCGGGTGCCCGCCGGGGAGCGCCGTGCGGCGACGATCGCCGCCGCGACCGCCCCGACGGCCGCCGCGACCAGCAGCCACCATGCCGCGCTCTCCTCCGACGCGAGGCCGCGCAGGTCGAGGGTCGTACCGCCGGGGGCGCGCAGGACGGTGTCCAGGGCGCGGGGTACGGGCAGCCCGAACGGACCCTCGGCGGTGCCGTCCCAGACGGCGCCGAGGCCGAGGGTGAGGGCGAGCCAGGCCAGGTTGGGCAGGCCGAGCAGGATCACCGCGAAGGTCTCGGCCGGGTGGCCGCGGGTCGCCGCGGTGACGAGTCCGGCGACGAGTCCCAGGGCGACGTACCCGAGCAGCAGGAGCACCATCGCGTGGGCGACGGGCCGGACGGGCCCGAGGGGGCGTACCAGCCGGGCGGGGACGGCGGCGCCGTACGAGGCGAGCAGGGCCACCACCAGCAGGGCGGCCAGCCAGAGGAGCCCGTACAACAGGCTCAGGGGTACGTCGGCGGCGAATCCGGCGGACGCGGTGATCCCGAAGATGTCGCCGATGTCGGCGATCGTGCCGCCGGGGGTGAGGTCGAAGTCGTGCCGCGCGGCAGCGGCGAGTCCGATCAGGACGACGGCCCACAGCAGGGCGAGCCTGGCGGCCCAGGCGGCGAGTTCACGGGCGCCGACGACGGCGTGCAGCCGCAGGGGCCGCAGAAATCCATGGGCGAGGGCGAGGGCGCCCGCGAGGGTGACGGAGAGGGGGACGACGTCGAGGACGCCGCCGCCGACGGCGAGCGGTCCGGCGGAGCCGGTGAGTTCGACGGTGCCGCCCGCGCCGAGGACGGCGACGGCGGCGACGACGCCGGGGAAGGAGCCGTCGGGCAGGTCTGCGGCGCCCGCGGCCCACAGTCCGAGCGCGGCGGTGACGACGAGCGCGACGAGTCCGGCGGCGACGGCGAGGAACGCCTGGATCCAGCCGTAGGGGGTACGGCCCGCGGGGAAGGGGGCCGGGCGGCGGCGCCCGGGCTCCGGCTGCTGGGTCACGTCGTCACGCTATGCGGCGGTGGCGCGGCCCGCGCGCCGGGCTGGTCCGACGGCGTAGCGCCGACGGCCCGTCCCGGCTTGCGGGTGGTTCGCGGTGGACGCACACAATGGGGCTGCGGACACGCCCCGGGGCGGCCGGGAAGCCCGGCGCGCCGGGTACGGCCCGCCCGGCGGCGCGATGTCCCCGGGCCCGGTTCCCGTACCGCCCGGCACCCGGCACCCGTCCGTATGTCCGATCGATCTCCTCCGAGCAGGGGTGGAGCACGTGAGCGCCGAACCGCCGCCGTCCGAACGTCCCACCGGTCCGCCGTCCGGTCCGCTCGCCGGGCCGGACTCCGCGCCGCCGCCCACCCGGGTGTCGGAGCAGGTCCCGGCCGGGCCTTCGGGCCCCGGCGACGACGACGGGGACCGGTACGGAGGCGGCGGGGGCGGCAGCGGTGGCGGGGGTGACGGCGGCGGTCCGGGGAAGCCGAAGAGCCCGGACGACGGCGGGGGCGGCGGCCCCTGGTGGCGGTCGGCGCCCAGGGTCGCGCTGCTGAGTCTCGGGGTGGTCGCCGCGGTCGCCGTGATCCTGGTCCTCACCCTGCCGGGTGATTCGGACGAGCCGGGTTCGGGCACCACCGCCTCGGGGGAGATCTTCCTCCAGGCCGCGAGCGCCACCGGGCCGGATCCGTATACGGCGTCGACGGCGAAGGAGAGCAGGCCGCTGTCGGAGACTGCCCAGCCGACGGGCCCGCCGCCGGACGGGAACGAGGTCCGTTCGGTGTCGGGGGCGACCCCGGGGCTGTACGGCGGGACGCGGGACCGGCCGAGTTGCGACGTCCAGGCGCAGATCGGTCAGCTCGCCGCCGACGGGGCGAAGAACGCGGCCTTCGCCGAGGTGCTGGGAATCGAGCCGAACGCCGTCCCGGATTATGTGCGGTCGCTGACACCGGTTCAGCTGCGGATCGACGCCCGGGTGACCAATCACGGCTGGCGCGACGGCGCGACGACCACGTACCAGGCGGTCCTCCAGGCCGGAACGGCGGTCCTGGTCGACACCAGGGGCGTACCGAGGGTCCGCTGCAACTGCGGCAATCCGCTCACCCGGCCGGTGGCCCAGTCGGGTACGCCCCGGATCGAGGGCGACGCGTGGCCGGGGTACTCGTCCGACCGGGTGGTGGTCGTGGCACCGGCGACGAAGCATCTGAGCGAACTGACGGTCCTCGCCCCGGACGGGGGCTGGTTCACCCGGCCGACGGGGTCCACGGGGTCGGGCGACCGTCCGACGAAGCCCCCGGAGCAGAAGCTGCCGTCGTCCCCGCCGCCGTCGGACGAGCCGTCGGATTCGGCGTCGCCGTCCGCGTCGGATTCGGCGTCGCCGTCGAAGCCGGATCCGGACTCGTCGCCGCCGTCGTCGAAGCCCGCGGAGCCCGGGTCGTCGCCGCCTCCGGAGGAGTCGGCTCCGGGGCAGGTGTCCCCGCCGCCGGAGTCCCCGCCGGAGTCGCCGCGGCAGCCCGAGCAGCCGTACTCGCCCGGCGGCACCCCGGCCGCCCCGGACACCGGGCCGGCGAGCTGAGCCGTCTCGTCCCGCCCCGGCCCGGCTCCCGGGCCGGGGCGGGCCCGCGCGGCGCGCCCCGGAGTTCCCCGGCCCGGTGCCGTGGCCGGGTCAGCCCAGTTCGAGACTGGTGACGCCGAAGACCCGCTCCGTACGGACGGCGGGCGCGGGGCCGGTGTACATCCGGGTGGTGGGGAACTGGGCCGTCAGCCCCCTGCCGACGGCGAGCGCGGCGCCTTCCCGGTGGGGTTCGGGGACGTCGACGGCGACCGCGTCGCCCTCGGCGAGTCCGGCGGTCAGGCTGTCGAAGAGGGCTTCGGCGTCCTCGGTGGTGTCGGCGAAGAGGGGGCCGATCCGGTGGGCTTCGCGGCCGGGCCTGATCGCCCCGTAGCCGGTGATGCGGCCCCGGTCGAGCCGGACGTACGCGGTGTGGCCCGGCGCGGTCAGCCAGCGGGCGACGAAGGCGTCCCGTTCGGCGGGGAAGCAGGTGCGGTCGTACGCGCCGATCGCGGTGAGCAGATCGGCGGTGACCGGTACGACTCCGGGCGCGATGCCGCCGCCCCGGCGGGGGACGCCGCCGTACCGGAGGGTGTTGTACGCGGCGCCGAAGCCGGAGCGCTCGTAGTTCCCCTGCTGGGCGGGGACGGCGTCGAGGCCGATCAGCCGGGTTCCGGCGTGCGGCAGGGCGGCGCGCCAGGTCGCCAGGCCGATGCCGCGGCCGCGCAGTTCGGGGCGGACGAGGTAGTGGCCGAGGAAGGCGTAGTCGGCGCCGTAGCGGACGATGGAGACGGCGGAGACGACGGCGCCGTCGATCCGGCCGACGAAGAAGCCCTCGGGGTCGGTGGGGTGGAAGCAGGCGGCGTCGCCGTCGCCGGGGTTCCATCCCTCGGCGGCGGCCCATTCGGCGATCCGGCGCCACTCCTCCAGGGTGGCCGGGGCGACGGTGAGGTCGGTGGTGTCCTGGATTCCGGTGAGGGGCTCGGTCATCTGAGGTGCGTCCCTTCAGGGGGTGGTTGCTGGGGAGGTCGGGAGGTCGGTGTCCGGTGGGGCGGCGGTGGCTCGCGGGCCCCGGCCCCGGTGGTGGTCGGCGGGTCAGATCAGGTCCATCGCGGCCACCTCGTCGGGGCTGCCGTAGCTGACCGGCCCCGAGAAGCGCCGCCGGGCGGTGGCGAACCACCACACGGTGGCCACCAGGACCACCGCGACCAGGGCGATCGGAGCGTAGTTGAAGGTGGTGGGGGTGATGGGCAAGGCGTGCGGAAGAACGAAGAGGACACTGCTCAGTCCGATCCAGACGACGGCGATCCGGGCCACCGGCACACCCCATCGGCCCAGGTTCCAGGGGCCGGGCCGGAATTCGCCCTTGAGCCGTAGCCGCAGAAAGATCGGGATGCCGTAGGCGAGATACATGCCGACGACATTGACGCTGATGATGGCGGCGAACGCGGTATGGGACCAGGTGCCGGGCACGGTGAGGACGAAGGAGCATCCGGCGGCCAGCCAGACGGCGTTGACGGGGGTCCGGGTCCGGGGGCTGACGGTGTGCCAGCGCCGGGACCCCGGCATCGCGCCGTCCCGGGAGAAGGCGAAGATCTGCCGGGCGTTGCTGGTCATGTTGGCGAGCCCGCAGAACAGCATGGAGCCGATCACGACGAGGAGCAGCAGTCCGGCGACCCCGGTGCCGAGCCCGTCGACGAGGACGCGGACGGGGGGCGCGGAGGCGGCGGCCGTGGCGGCGTAGTCGTCGATGGAGTAGACGAGGGCCAGCATCAGGGCGAGTCCGGCGACGGCGGACCAGGCGATGGCCCGGACGATGCCGCGCGGGGTGCTGACGGTGGAGCGGACGGTCTCCTCGGACATGTGGAAGCTGCCGTCGAAGCCGGTGTAGGTCCAGCTGGTGACCAGCAGGCCGAGGAGTGCGGCGTAGACCCCGCTGGTGAAGCCGGTGTCGTTGACGAAGTGGGTGATGAAGGCGGGTGACCGGTGGCCGTCGGGGATGACGACGAGACAGCCGACGATCAGGGTCACCCCGCCCGCCAGCCACCAGACGGAGATCCGGGTGACCACGACGACCAGGTCCACGGTGTAGGTGTTGGCCAGGGCCTGGGCGAGCAGGATGACGGCGGTGATGGCGACGGTCCTGGGGCCGGTGGGTTCATAGGCCGGGTGGCCGAGGGCGATGAACGCCTGGATGAAGGTGGCCGCGGCATAGGCGGTGGCCGCCGTACCGCCCACCTGTCCCACGAAGTTGAGCCAGCCGGTGAACCAGGACCAGGCGCCCCGGTGGTTTCTGGCGAGCTTTCCGGCGGCGAAGTAGAGCGCGCCGCTGGTGGGGTAGGCGGAGGCGATCTCGGCCATCGCCGCGCCGACGAACAGCACCATCACGGAAACCGCTATCCATCCCGCGACCAGGATCAACGGGCCGCCCGCCGCCATTCCGTAGCCGAAGGCGGAGAAAATTCCGGAGATGACATTGATGATGGTGAAGGAAATGGCGAAGTTGTCGAAGGCGCGAAATCTCCGGGTGAGTTTGCGCGGATATCCCATGGCGTGCAGAGTGGCGTCGTCGTCGAGGGCGACGGTCCCGTCGTCGCGGTGACGATTCCTGCGCCGGACGGCTGCGATGTTCTCCGGCACCGGCGGCCCCTTTCCGAAGTTTCCCGAAGTTCCCGAATTCTCGTACGGCCCCGTGGGGTTTCCGGGCGGTCCCGGGCCCGCCCGCGGCATCCGGTACCGGTCGCGGCCGGGCGGGCGGTACGGCACCGAGGTGCCGTACGGGTCGTACGGGGACCGGATCCGGCCTCCGCGGCGGGCGTCGCCGGTCCGGACCGGGCCGGGCACCCGGCACGCTCCGGCGACACGGTGCGGGGACTTCGGGCGGTACGGTCCGCTCATGCGGCGGGTACCGGCAGGCCCAGGGTCCGCCGGGCCCTGGTGAGCTGGTCGCAGGGGTCGCCGAAGGCGCTCCACGGCATCCGCGCGGCGTACGGCCCCATCGCCGTCAGCACCTCCCGCGCCTCCGCCTCCTGACGGCTCATGAAGAGGGCGTGGGCGAGATAGGAGAGGTCGAGGACGGGGGTGAAGCGGTAGCGGGGAACCTCGGGCAGCCAGTGCCGGTGGCCGTGGAGGGCGGTGGCCACCCACTGCGGCCGGCGCCAGGCCCGGTGGGCCAGCAGCGACGAGGGGTCGTACTCCTCGGCCAGGGCGACCAGCGGCAGCAGCCGCAGCGCGGAGGTGACGGGGGCCCGGTTACTGAGGAAGGCGGCGACGTCCCAGCGGGCGCTGGCGGTGCCGCCGTAGCGGGCGAAGAAGAAGGCCAGAAAGCGATGGTGGGCCTCGCGGTTCCAGGGGTCGAGCCGCAGTACGCGGGCGAGCAGCGGCCAGGGGCCGGGGGGCGCGGTGAGGAGTCCGGTGGGCGCCGGGTCGCGGGGGCGGCGGATCCGGGCGAGCGCCAGCTGGACCACCCAGGGGGTGGGGTCGCGGGGGTTGAGCCGGGCGGCCCGTTCGCAGGCGCCCTCGGCGATGCCGAGCAGGGTTCCGGCGTGCCGGGCTCCGGCGTCGTCGGCGCGCAGCGCCCTCAGCATGGCGACCCGGGCCCACAACAGGGCGGACTCGGGGCCCGGTTCCTCGGCGAGCCACCGTTCGGCGAGGTCGGAGTCGGCGGCCTCGGAGGCCAGGACCAGGGAGCGGTGGGCCCGGGTGGAGAAGTCGGCCCTGGTCTCGCGCAGGGCGCGTTCGGCGCCGAGGTAGCGGCCCGCCTTGACGTCGATACAGGCGCGGGCCAGCCGACGGTCGTCGGCCGCCGGATGCCAGACGTACTGTCCCCCGAAAGACCCGGCAGGCACGTTCCCCTCCCCCGTCGCCCCTGACGTCACCGCCTCCGGCGCGCATTCCGGTGACGGGCCCGGTCACGGCCGTCGGAATGCGGCCGGTTCCCCGTGGATCACCGGCGGCGGGACCACACCCTACTCATCAACAAGTGGCGGAGAAAACACTCGTCCGGGTAACGGATGCGTTCTTCACCCCGAAGGGGTCGGTGACGGTGGCCGGTTCCGGCATATGCCACCACCGCACGCCACCAGCCCCTTTACCATGCGCCACAGAGGATTCCCCAGAGTTTACCGAGCAAACTCACCCGAAGGAGGGGATCGCCGTCTTTATCTCCGTCCGTTCCGGGCGGCGTTTGGCCAATTGGCGACTTGACCCGGAGTGAGCCTCCGCTCCGCCGCTCCGGCATCCGCTCCGGCCCCGGGGGGCGGTATCGGCGGGACGGCGGGACGGCGACGGCCGGTGCGCCCCGGGGGCGATCGGTTACGGACGGTCGCCGATGGCCGGATCCACCGGGTCCCGTCGGCCCGTCGGGGAGGCCCCGAAGGGGGCCGCCGTTCAGCCGATCCCGCGCGCCGGGATCATGATCAAACGATTCGTCCGGCGGTGTGGCAGGCCGACACCGGCCCGGTCCGGGCTCGTTGGGCGGGCATGATCAACGCTCGCCGCGCCGCGGTTCTCCCGACGCTCGCCCTCACGGCCGCCCTGACGGCCGTTCTGCTGCCCGGTACCGCCCGGGCCCAGTTCGCCCCCGCTCCTCTCACCGTCGACTCCACCGCGAAGCTCGCCGCCGACGGGTCGGTCACCCTCACCGGGACGTACTACTGCGCGCCCGGCTCCGGACCCGTCCTCCTCGACGGCGAGGTGGTCCAGGGCGACCGGCGGGCCGACCTGGACGGCGTCCTGGCGGTCTGCGACGGCCGGCTCCGCACCTGGAAGGCCACGGGCAGCCCCGATTCGGGTTCGTTCAAGCGCGGCGCCGCCCGGGGCGAGGCCGTGCTGATGGAGCTGTCGAAGGGGCTGCCGTTCCCGGTCGGCGTACGGACCGCGGAGAAGGCGATCACCCTGACCCGCTGAGCCGCCGGCCCGGTGGGAGTGACGGCCGCGCGGCCGTCACTCCCACCGGGTCGCCAGCAGCAGCGCGATGTCGTCCGGGCGGTCCTCCGCCTGACGCGCCTCCCTGATCAGCCGGTTGGCGACCTCGGCCAGCGGGTCGTCGCCGTGGTCGGCGAGGGCGGCGCGCAGCCGCTCGACTCCGGTGTCGATATCGGCGCCCGCCTGTTCGACCAGGCCGTCCGTGTAGAGGGCGAGCAGCGCGCCGGGTTCCAGCGTCAGTCCGGTGACGGGGTACGAGGCCGCCGGATCGACCCCCAGCACGACACCGCCCGCCAGATCGAGGACGTCGGTTCGCCCGTCCGGGTGACGGAGCAGCGGCTGTGGATGTCCGGCCCGTACGGCCTGGGCCCGGCCGGTCGCCGGGTCGAGGAGCAGATAGACGCAGCTGGCGAACTGGCCCGGGTCGAGGTCGATCAGCAGCCGGTTGGTGCCGCTCATCACCTCGGCGGGGTCGTGGCCGCCGAGGGCGAAGGCCCGCAGGGCACTGCGAAGCTGGCCCATGGTGGCCGCCGCGGCGACACCGTGTCCCTGGACGTCCCCGATGACGAGGGCGATCCGGTCACCGGTCTCCACCACGTCGTACCAGTCGCCGCCGACGTCCATGCCCTGGGTGCCCGGGAGATAGCGGCCGACGGTGTCGACGTGGTCGAGCACCGGCAGCCGGTGCGGCAGCAGGGCGTCCTGGAGCCCCCGGGCGAGGGCGGCCTCGGTGTCGTACCGGCGGGCCCGCTCCAGCGCCTGGGCGATCAGTCCGGCGAGGGCCGTGAGGACGGCACGCTCCTCGGCGGAGAAGTCGCGCGGCTGGTCGAAGCCGAGGATGCAGGATCCGACGGGCCGCCCGGAGGCGATCAGCGGGAGGAAGGCCCGGGCGCCGACATGGGCGTCGAGGGGGATACCGGGATAGGCGGCGGCCAGATGCTCCATGGACTCGAAGAAGATGGGGCGGCCGGTGGTCAGGGTCTCGACGCCGGGCAGTCTGGCGTCCAGGCCGACGCCGTCGAACCGGTCGAGGAAGCCCTGCGGGAAGCCGGTCTCCCAGGCCAGGAAGAGATGGCGCTCGTGGAGCAGGTAGATCGCCAGCTGACGGCCGCCGAACGCGGGCAGCAGCTCGTCGGTGACGACGGCCGAGACCTGGCGGGCGGTGACGGCCTCGGTCAGGGCGATGGCGAGGGCCACCGGCCGGTAGAGGCCGGTGGACCGCCCGGTCAGGGCACTCAGCGGACCTGCGGGACGGTCACCCGGCGGCCCGGCCGGGGAGCCGACCGGCCGCTCCGCGGGGTCGAGGGTGACGGTGACCCCGTCGTGGCCGGAGTACAGGGTCACCTGGAGCCAGCCGTCGTCGCCCCGGCGGGCTGTGAACGAGACGGGGGCGCGGGCCATCAGGGCGGCCCGGAAATGGTCCTCGTAGGCGGGTTCGGCGAGCCAGGGCAGGGCCTCCCAGAGCACCCGCCCGGCCAGTTCGGGGCGGCCCCGCCCGAGCATGGTCTCGGCGCTGTGGTTGGCGTAGGTGACCCGGCCGAGCCGGTCGAGGGAGAGCACACCGCGCGGCAGCCGGTCGCTCGCCTCGGTGACGGCCTGCCCGGGGCCGAGGTCGACGAGGAAGCCGTGGAGTACGGCCGGACCGGCACCGGATCCGGCCCCCGGGGCGCGGGTCGGGGCGCCGCCCGCCGGGCCCGGCCGGGCCGGGAAGGCGACGGGCCCGCCGCCGTGACCCGGCTCGGGCTCGGGGCGGACCGGTGTGACGGAGAGTTCCACGAGATGCGCCCGGCCGTCGACCCCGCGCAGCCGGATCCGCCGGGACTCGGCGCCGCCCACCTCCCGCACCCGGCGGGCGACCGCGCGCAGCCCGAGGCCGTCCTCCGGGGTCAGCCGGTCGGTGAAGGCCGTCAGGGTGCCCGGGAAGTCCTCCGGGCTGTGCCCCAGGACGCGGCAGAACAGGGCGTCCCCGGTGACGGTGTCGGTCCGGAGATCCCAGGTGAAGTGGCCGACCCGGACGGGCGGGGCGCTGAGCGACGGCAGCTGCGCCGAGAGGGGGTCGGCGGTCCACACGACGTCCGTACCGCCGTCCCGCAGGGCGTCGAGCGCCGCGCCGAGCCGACGGGCCGCCTCGTGCATCCGGCGCCGGTCGCCGTGGAGCGCGGCCCGGCCGGGGGTGACCGCGCGCAGGACGGCGAGCACCCCGTACCGCTCGGGTCCGTCGCCCACCGGCGCGTAGAACCCGCTGAACGGGAACGGCAGGCTCACCATCAGCTGCGGGAAGCGGCGCATGGCCTCCTCGGCGTCCGCGAGATACACGGGGCGCCCCGTGCGGAAGACCCGGGCCGCGGGGAAGGGCCGGTTCAGATGCACCCGCCACCAGGGGCGGAAGAGCCTGCTGGGCAGCCCGGTCATCACGGCGAGCCGGAGCAGTCCCTCCGTACCGGACCGCAGATAGACACCACCGGAGAAGCCGCCGACCGCCTCCGTGGCCCCCACGGCGGCCTCGGCCAGCAGAAGCTCCAGCTCCGTCGGTGTGCCGGGGGCGGCGGGAGGCCGCTGGGGGGTGTCCCCGGTCGCGCCGTGCGAGGTCACACAGCCAGCATGCCCGGGGGGCGCGCGGGGCGCGCGCCGCGCGGGGTCCGTACGGGAAACCGGGCCCGGCCTCCGGGGGCCGGGCGGGCGGTGGCTTCCTCCGGAGGAGTTCGGGCCGCGGACCGTCCGCAGCCGCTCGCGCGGCTCCCCGCGCCGCTGGATCCTCGCGGGTGATCGGCCCTCCGAGGGTCCGTCACGGCGCCCTTCACCCGGGCGGGAGCTACCGTCCGGTATCCGAGATGGTGCGCCATCGCACCCCTGATGCGCCCCCTGGACTGGGCTATGTTGAGCGGGAGCGGGACGAGAAGGAGTGACACCGGTGCCATCAGATCAGCGGGCACGCGCACAGGCGTCTGCGATCACGCCGGGAGGGCGGGAGCCCGCCGACGAACCCGCCCCGGCGGACCGCGTTCTGGCGCTCTTCGGCGGGCACCGGCTCTCGCCCGGCCAGCGGCGGATCGCCCGGTACATCACGGACCATCTCACCGAGGCCGCGTTCCTCTCGATCACCGATCTCGCGGACCGGGTCGGGGTGAGCCAGCCGTCGGTGACCCGGTTCGCCGGGTCCGTCGGGTTCAGCGGCTATCCGGCCCTGCGCGAGGCGCTGCAGCCGATCGCCCTGAACGCGATCGCGGGGATCACGGACACCCGCGCGGAGATCCGCCGCAATGAACTCCAGGCGGCGGTCGACGCCGAGATCGAGAATCTGGAGAGTCTGCGGCGGCTGCTCGCCGACACCGACCGGGTCCTGGACATCGGCCGTGAGCTGGCCCGTTCCGTCCCGCTGACCGTGCTCGGCCTGCGGATCTCGGTCTCCCTCGCCGAGTACTTCGCCTACGCGGCCCGCCGGATCCACCCCGATGTCCGAACGGTCACCCGGGGCGGGAGCGTGGCGTACGACGCCCTGCTCCAGTCCCGGGAGGCGGGCGGCACCTGGGTGCTGGCCTTCGCGATGCCCCGGCACGCGAACGAGACCCTGGCCGCGATGCGGGCCGCCCGTACCGCCGGGCTGAAGGTCGCCCTGATCACCGATCTGCCGCTCGGACCACTCGCGGACGAGGCGGACGAGACCCTGGTGACCGCCACCGGGTCACGGCTGGTCTTCGACTCGTACGCGGCACCGGGCGTACTGTCGGCGGCCCTGCTCCAGGCGATGGCGGACGCGGATCCGCAGCGCACCCAGACCCGGCTCGAAAGCTATGAACACGCGGCCGAGCAGCACGACTTCTTCCTGGACGACTGAGCCCGGCTCGTCACGCGCGCCGGAACCGGCTCCGTTGCGACATCCCGCCGGAACAACCCTGTTGGACATTCCCCGATCAACCGGACTGCATGAAAATTTTCTTACCCTTGCTTACTCGACGGTATATATATTTACTTCGGGGAGTGGCCCGGAGATCAACCGGATCGATCGGATCCCGTGACCGGCCACGCCCCCAGGAAGGCCGGCCGCCCGCGACCATGCAGACGTACCACCGCGCCACCGGCCTCCCTCTCCCCGGCGCACCACGCGCCGCGCAAGAACCGGGCATCGCGCCCTGACGCTCTCCTCCTCGCGTCCACACCGCGATGTCCCGTACGGGCCTCCGTCCCCTCGGAAGCCCACCCGGCGGCCTCGGCCAACCCCTAGGCCGGGGCCGCCAGAACCCTCCCGGGCGGCCGCCCGCCGCCCCGGACCCGCCACGGCTGGAGCGACGACGATGCCCCGGACCCCCTCCTCACCGGCCTCTCCGGACTGGCCTCTCCAGGTCGCCGCGCCCGGCACCCCGGAGTGGGAGCGGACCGCCACCGACTGGCTGCGGACCCTGGTCCCGGCGCGATACGCGGCGTATCCGACCCTCACCCGCCATCCCGTCGTACTCGCCCGGCACGCCCAGCTCCAGCTCCAGCACGAGATCAGGGCCGTACGGGCCGGACTCCAGACCTGCCGGGCCGAGTTGCCGCCGCTCGGCGTCTCCCCGCGGATCGCGGAGAGCACGATCCTGATGTACGCGGCCGAACTGGACCAGCTCGACCGGCTGGCGCGCGGGGTACGCCTGGTGACCGCGGCGCTCGTCGCCGAGGCCCGGCACCGGACCGAGCCGGCCGCGACCGGGCCGTCCGGCCGCCGGGGCCGCGCCGCGGTCTGACGCCACCCACTCGCCCACCGCCCGGCGTGCCGATCAGGCATCGCCGGGCTTACGCATGCCATCGCCCCTGCTCAGCGGCGTACGGGGCGGACAAGGCCGCCCTCCCCCAGGCCCGGGAAAAAGATCGCCGTCCCCCCTTGCACATTCGATACCCCCTAGGGGTATATTCCTTCTCGCCCGAGGGGGATACCCCCGAGGGGTATCGAACTCATAGAGGAGGGGACGGTCATGCCAACCGTCAATCCACGGCGCTGGTGGGCACTTCTGGTGCTGGCCACCGCGCAGTTCATGGTGATCATGGACACTTCGATCATCGGTGTGGCGCTCCCCGAGATGCAGCGCGATCTCGGCTTCGCGCCCGAGGACCTCCAGTGGGTCTTCAACGCCTATGTGATCGCCTTCGGCGGACTGCTGCTCCTGGGCGGCCGCCTCTCCGACCTGCTCGGAGCCCGCCGGGTCTTCATCAGCGGCTGGGTGGTACTGATCGCCGGATCGGTGGTGGCCGCCGCCGCGACCACCGCCTGGGTGGAAGTCGTCGGCCGCGCCGTACAAGGCGTCGGCGGCGCGCTGATAGCCCCCGCTTCGATGACGCTGCTGATGATGCTCTTCGGACACAACCCGAAGGAACTGGGCAAGGCGATGGCCCTCTACGGTGCCGCCGCACCGGCCGGCGGCACCGCCGGAGTCTTCCTCGGCGGGGTCTTCACCGAATGGGCGAGCTGGCCGTGGATCTTCATCATCTACGTTCCGATCGGCCTCGCCACACTCGCCGCCGCCGGGCTCCTGCCCGCCGCCGCGCCGCGCCGGGGAGCCGTCGACGTCCTGGGCGCCGCCGCCGTCACCGCCGGTCTGGCCCTCGCGGTCTTCGCCGTCGTCCGGGCCCCCGAAGTCGGCTGGGGCGCCACCGCCACGATCCTCCAGCTGATCGGCGCGGCCGTCCTGCTCGGCCTCTTCCTGGTCATCCAGAAGTCGATCCGCACCCCGCTGATGCCGCTCGCCATCTGGCGGACCCCCGGCCTCGGCATCTCCAACCTCGGGATGGCGCTCCTGGGCGCCGCGTGGATCCCGATGTGGTACTTCCTCAACCTCTACCTCCAGCAGGTCCTCGGCTACGGGGCCTTCGCCAGCGGCGCCGCGCTCCTCCCGATGACGGCACTCCTGATGATCTTCATGACCCTCATCACCGCACGGCTGCTGGGCCGATGGGGCGCCAAGCCGCTGATCTCCGGCGGACTGCTGGTCCTCGCGGCCGGACTGCTCTGGCTCTCCGCGATCGAGCCCACCGGCAGCTTCCTGGTCGACGTACTGCCCGCGTCGCTGGTCGCGGCGGTCGGCATGTCACTCGCCTACATCCCGGCGATGATGGCCGCGATCTCCGGCGCCAAGCAGGAAGAGGCCGGGCTCGCCTCCGGCATCGTCAACACCACCTACCAGGTCGGCTCCGCCCTCGGACTGGCCGCGCTCACCGCGGTCGCGACCTCCCAGGGCGCCGGGAAACTGGGCGACCTGCCCGCCCTCACCGACGGCTTCAGCGCGGCGTTCGTCGGAGCCGCGGCCGTCGCGGCGGTCGGCGGAGTCCTCACCGGCACGCTGATGCGGAGCGGCAGCCGGGCGGGGGGTGAGGGCTGATTGCCCCGGTGTAGCCCCCGCCGCCGACGCGCCGCCCCGTTACCCCCTCCTCCACGACCCGCCCCACGCCGGGTCGTGGAGGAGTTTTTAGGCGCCATGCCCCTGATCCCTGTGCCGCGGCCCTCCGGGGAGGACCCGTCACTACCGGGCCGCGCCCGGCAGCCTGATGTTGTTCGCGGCCTGCGGACCGTGGGTGGCTGGTCGCGCAGTTCCGCCCCCTATGCCTTCGGCAATGAGGGGGGACCCCCAGCGCCTTGGCCCTCCGGGTGAGGCCCACAACCCCGGGCCGCGCCCGGCAACCTGATCTTGTTCGCGGCCTGCGGGCCGTGAGTGGCTTGTCGCGCAGTTCCCCGCGCCCCTGGTTGCTTTCCCGACCGCCCTCGGAATGGTGATGCCCTCCGGGCGGGGTAGGTAGTGCTTCCTCCGGAAGTGTTTCGACTGCGGGCCGTCCTGGGCCGTTCGCGCAGTTCCCCGCGCCCCTAAAAGCCTCTCCCTCGCACCGGATAACGAGAGGGGAACCCACTCCTCCCCGGAGGAGCCCCGCACCTGGAGCGGGGGCCCTTTCGGAGGGCGGCAACGGGGGGAACCAGGGGCGCGGGGAACTGCGCGACAAGCCCACCACCGGGCAGCGGGTGGACCGACAAACACCAGGTCGCACCCTCCCCCTCCCCCGGGACGGGCTCCAGCCCCGGGGGACAAGTTCAGTCGGCGTGGTCGGGGGGTGCAGGGTCGCCCCCGCAACGGACGGCGGAAAAGAAACGGGTCTCCCAGACAAGACCCCCACTTCCGCCGTCCGTGAGGAGGTGAGCCCGGAGGCCACCGACCCTCCCGACGCCGAACAAGACCGCCCGCATACCGCCGGAGCAACGGTCACATCTTCAACAGCCCCTTGGGGGTCCCCCCAAAGGCAGCTTTGGGGGAGGCTGAGGCGCGAACACCCCGCACGCCACGAGGAACCCCACACCAGGCGGCGGGGACCCCTCAGCGGGAGGCGCCCCGGCGCGAGCGCGTCAGCGACCAGCCCAGGCCCCCCGCCGCCACCAGCGCCAGCGCCAGTTCGGGCCAGGCGCCCGCCCGCGTCGCCGGGGTCAGGGACGAACGCAGCGGCACCTCCGCGACGAGTGCGCCGGGGGTGAAGAGCTTCGTCTGCTCGACGACCTTGCCGTCCGGCATGATCACGGCGCTGACGCCGCTGGTGACGGGGACGACGACGGTGCGGCTGTGTTCGACGGCCCGGATCCGGTCCATGGCGAGCTGCTGGTAGGTCATCTCGCTCCGGCCGAAGGTGGCGTTGTTGCTCGGTACGGAGATGAGCTGCGCGCCGTTGGTGACGGTGTCCCTGGCCATGTCGTCGAACGCGGCTTCGAAGCAGGTGACCAGCCCGACTTTGGTACCGGCGAGATCGAAGACGCCGACTTTGTCGCCGGGGCCGAAGTCGCGGCGGACCCGGTCGACGTCTTTGCTGAAGAGCCGGACGAAGGACCGCATGGGGATGTATTCGCCGAAGGGCTGGACGTGCCGCTTGTCGTAGGTGTTGACGGGCCCCTGTTCGGGGTCCCATTCGATGAGGGTGTTCCGCAGCTTCCCGGTTTCGGGGGTGATGACGGCGCCGACGACGGTGGGGACGCCGATCGCCTTGACGGCCCGGTCGATGACCATCCGGGCGTCTTCGTTGGCGTACGGGTCGATGTCGGAGGAGTTCTCGGGCCAGAGGACGAAGTCCGGCTGGGGTTCCTTGCCCGCCTTCACGTCGGCGGCGAGTTGTTCGGTCCGGCGTACGTGGTTGTCGAGTACGGCGCGCCGCTGGGCGTTGAAGTCGAGGCCGAGCCGGGGGACGTTGCCCTGGACGGCGGCGACGGTGGCCGTTCCGTCTTCGGCGGCGGTGTCGATCAGGGGGCGGGCGGCGACGGCGGCGGTCGCGGGGACGAGGACGGCGAGCAGCGCGGCGGCGAGCGGGCCGCGCGGCAGGGGTCCGCCGCGCCGCCGGTGGGCGAGGATCCGGCGCCCGGTGTCGTAGAGCCCGAATCCGCACAGGACGACGGCGAAGCCCAGGACGGGCGTGCCGCCGAGGGCGGCGAGCGGCAGGAACACGCCGTCGGCCTGGCCGAACGCGATCTTGCCCCAGGGGAAGCCGCCGAACGGGACTCGGGCGCGGGCGGCCTCGCCGAGGATCCAGACGGCGGCGGCCCAGACGGGCCAGGCGGGGAGCCGGGAGACGACGGCGATCCCGGCGCCGGTGGCTCCGATGAAGAGGGCTTCGACGGCGGCGAGGGCGACCCACGGCACGGGGCCGACGTCCTCACCGGTCCAGATCAGCAGCGGCAGCAGGAACGCGAGCCCGGCGAGGTAGCCGAGGCCGAATCCGGCGCGGGCGCGGCGACCGCGCAGTGCCCAGCCGAGGAGGGCGAAGGCGGGCAGCGCCAGCCACCACAGGGGGCGTGGCGGAAAGCTGAGATAGAGCGCGGCGCCGGCCACCAGCGCGGCCCCGGGCCTGAGCAGCCGCGCCAGGGGGTGCGGCGGCGCCGGGTCGGGCGCGGTCGGTTCGGTCGGGGCGAGGGTGGCGGTCACAGCGGCGAGTCTACGGGAGGGGGGTATGGCCTTCCCGGGACCCCGGCCAGGTCGGGGCTGGATCGGGGGCGGGGCGCACCACTACGGTGAACGCGGCGGGCGACGGGGACCGCCGGAGTACGGCTCGGGGGGTCGGCATGATGACGGCTGCGCGGGGGGAGCGCACCAGTACGGCGGACGGCGTGGGGATGGCGGTGCTGGGTGCCGCCGTCGGCTGGGCGCTGGTGAGCGCGGCGGGTCGGCAGGCCGGTCCTGAGGGGGTACTGCTCGCGGTGGTCGCGGTCGCGGCGGGGTACGCCTGCGGCCGGATGTCGGGCGCGCTGGTGCCGGTGGGGTCGGCGACGGCGGCGTCCCTGGCTCTGCTGGGTCTGGCGGTGTTCTCGCCGGAGGGGGTGCCGGGGGTGAACGCGCAGTCGCCGGTGGAGCCGGGTGACACGGGCGCGGCGGCGGCTCTGCTGGCGGTGAGCGCGGGGGCGGCCTGTTGTGCGGCGTCGGCGGCGCGGCGGCCGGGGACCCGGATCGTATTGCGGGTGCTGGCGGTGGGTGTGGTGGGTACGGCGGTGGCCCTGGGGTCGGCGGCCGGGGTAGCGGCGTCGGCGGCGGTGGTGCTGTGCGCGGTCGCGGTGTCCGGGCACCGGCGGCGGGCGGCGGCACTGGCCGGGCTGGCCCTGGTGACGGTGTCGGTGGCGGCGGTGTCGTGGGCGGTGGCGAAGGGCGCTCTGCCGGACGGTCCGGCGGAGTACGCGCGGACGCAGCTCACGGAGAACCGGGTGGCGCTGTGGCGGGACGCGGTCGCCCTGGCGGAGGAGGAGCCGGTACGGGGGGTGGGGCCGCAGCGGTTCGAGCATCTGAGCGGCACGGCGCAGCGGACGACGGGTTCCGACGGCAAGCCGCATTCGGCCCTGTTCCAGCAGACCGCCGAGCAGGGGCTGGTGGGGGCGGGGCTGCTGGCGGCGGCGTACGGCTGGCTGCTGTACGGCCTGTGGCGCTCGCCGCGGCCGACTCCGGTGGTGCTGAGCGCGGCGGCGGCGCTGACGGCGCTCGCGGTATTGGCGCTGCTGGGCAACGCGCTGAGCTTCGCCCCGGTGACGGCGGGGGCGGGCCTCCTGGCGGGCCTGGCGACGGCCCGCCCGCCGTCGCCGGCGTTGCCCCGCACGGCGTGCGGGCCGCCGACGCGGGTCGCCTGACGCGTGTCGCCCCTCCCGGTTGCCGCCCACTACCCGGGCCGCGCCCGGCGACCCGCGGCCCGCCTGTGGCTGGTCGCGCAGTTCCGCCCCCTGCGCTTTCGGCGATGGGGGGACTCCAGCGCCTCGGTTCTCCGGCTGAGGCCCACAACCCGGGTCCCGCCCGGCGACCCGATGTTGTTCCCCGCCTGCGGCCCGGCCGTGGCCGTTCGCGCAGTTCCGCCCCCTATGCCTTCGGCAATGGGGGGACCCCCAGCGCCTCGGCCCTCCGGCTGAGGCCCACACCCCCGGGCCGCGCCCGGAGGCCTGATGTTGTTCGCGGTCCGCACCACCGTCGTGGTTGGTCGCGCAGTTCCCCGCGCCCCTAAAAGCTCCCCCGGCGCCGCCTCTGGGAAAGAGGGCCCGTCTCTCCAGGAGGGGGACGCGAAGGGCAACCCAGGGGCGCGGGGAACTGCGCGAACAACCACGGCCGGTCCGCAGGCGGGGAACAACATCGGGTCGCCGGGCGGGCCCGGGTAGTAAGGCGGTGCCCCGGAGAGCCAAGGCGCTGGGCGCGGGAACTGCGCGACCAGCCACCCACGGTCGGCGGACCGGATACGGCCTCGGGCACCAGGCGGCGGGGCAACCACTACGCCGCGCGCGGCGCCAAGCGGGCGTGGATCGCGCGGACCGCCGCCTCCGCGTCGTCGACGGTGACGGTGAAGCGGAGGCCGTCACCGAGGGTGACCACGATGCCCTCGCCGCGGCGGACGACGACCGCCGTGCCTTTCTCGGGGCGCCATCGGTAGCCCCAGCCGCCCCATTGCCGGGGGGTGACGCTGGGGACGACCTCGGCGTGGACGACGGTGGAGAGCGGGATCCGGCGGCGCGGCAGTCCGATGTGGCCGCAGCGGATCTCCACGGCGTCGCTGTCGACGGTCACGGCGACATGGACGAAGGCAAGGGTGCCGTAGAGCATCAGCAGGCCCGCCGCGACGCAGCCGACGACGGACATCACGAGCGCGACGACGCCGGAGGTCCAGTCGGCGACGACGGCCAGTTCGATGCCGAGGGCGAGACAGGCGGCGCCCGCGACGGCGAGCAGCCACTGGACACGGTTGGTCGCCCGGCCCGTCCATACGGCGGGGACGGGTTCGGCCGCCGCGCCCGGCTGCTCGGGCGGTTCGGGGAAGTGGTCCCTCATGCGAAGCAGGGTAACCGGCGCCGGGCCGCACGGCGGGGACGGGTTCGGCCGCCGCGCCCGGCTGCTCGGGCGGTTCGGGGAAGTGGTCCCTCATGCGAAGCAGGGTAACCGGCGCCGGGCCGCGCGGCAGGGGGTCCGGGGCGAGGATCACACCGGCGCGTGACGCCGCCGGGGGTTGTTGTTCCGCAGGTCAGCGGGTGGGGACCGTGGTGAGCAGCCGATGGGCCTCGGCGTACTCCAGCGCCTCGGGCGGCAGCGTGTCGACGGCCGTACCGCTGAGGACGACGGTGGGTTTCCCGGCGGGCGCGGCACCGGGTTCGGGCGTTGCTCCGATCCGGCGAAGGGCCTGGGCGGCGACGGCGGCGGCGGAGCCGTGGAGGGTGACGGGGCGGCCGACGGCGGTCCGGATGCGGTCGGCGACGAGTTCGTAGTGGGTGCAGCCGAGGACGATGTCGGTGACGTCGGCGGGGGTCAGGGCCGCGGCGGCGGCGACGGCCTGGGTGATGCCGGGGCCGTCGGCCCACTGGATCACATCGGCCAGGCCGGGGCAGGGGACCTCGGTGACGGCGGTCCCGGCCGCGAAGTCGCGGATGAGTCCGCGCTGGTAGGGGCTGCCGGTGGTGGCGGGGGTGGCCCAGATGGCGACGGTGCCGCCGCTCGCGGCGGCGGGTTTGATCGCGGGGACCGTGCCGATGACCGGGATCGCGGGTTCCAGTTCGGCCCGGAGTACGGGCAGGGCGTGGACGGAGGCGGTGTTGCAGGCGACGATCAGCGCGTCGGGCCGGTGGGCGGCGGCGGCGCGGGCGGTGGCGAGCGCGCGGCGGACGATGTCCTCGAGGGGGCGGGGTCCCCAGGGCAGCCCGTCGGGGTCGGAGGAGAGGACGAGTTCGGCGTCCGGCCGCAGTCCGCGCACGGCGGCGGCGGCGGGCAGGAGGCCGATCCCGGAGTCCATGAGCGCGATCTTCACCCGGTCACCATAGTCGACGGAGCGTGCCCGGCCGGTCCCGTGGGGCAGACTGCGGCGCATGAGCGTCCTCGCCGCGATCGCCGTCGTGTCCCTGCTCGCCTGGGGGTGGCTGCTGCTGGCCCGGGGGTTCTTCTGGCGGACGGATCAGCGGCTGCCGTCCCGGCCCGGTTCGGGGCGCTGGCCGGATGTGGTGGTCGTCGTCCCGGCCCGGGACGAGGCGGGGGTGCTGCCGCTGAGTCTGCCGTCGCTGCTGGCCCAGGACTATCCGGGGCGGGCCTCGGTGGTGCTGGTGGACGACGGCAGTACGGACGGTACGGGGGAGCTGGCGCGGGCCCTCGCCGACGAGTGCGGCGGGTTGCCGCTGCGGGTGGTCCGTCCGGGTGAACCGGGGCCGGGCTGGGCGGGGAAGGTGTGGGCGCTGCGGGCCGGGATGGCGGCGGCCCGCAGCGGCCCGGCGGACGGCGAAACCGGGGGCGACGAAGGCGATGGCGGAGACGGGGGCGGGCGGCCGGAGTATCTGCTGCTGACGGACGCGGATATCGCGCACGCGCCGGATGTGCTGCGGTCGCTGGTGGCGGCCGCCCGCGCCCATCGGCTCGATCTGGTGTCGCAGATGGCGCGGCTGCGGGTGGCGGGCGGCTGGGAGCGGCTGATCGTGCCCGCGTTCGTCTACTTCTTCTGTCAGCTCTATCCGTTCCGGTGGGTGAACCGGCCGGGGGCGCGGACGGCCGCGGCGGCGGGCGGCTGTGTCCTGTTGTCGGCGACGGTGGTGGAGCGGGCCGGGCTGCCGGACGCGATCCGGCACGCGGTGATCGACGATGTCGCCCTGGCGCGCGCGGTCCGCCGGTCGGGGGGCCGGATCTGGCTCGGTCTGGCGGAGGGGGTGGTGAGCGTACGGCCGTATCCGCGGCTGGCGGATCTGTGGCGGATGGTGTCCCGGAGCGCCTACGCCCAGTTGCTGCACCATCCCCTGTTGCTGCTGGGGACGGTGCTGGGGTTGCTGTTGGTGTACGTGGTTCCGCCGGTGGCGCTGGTGGCGGGCGTGGTGGCCGGTGATCCGGGGGCGGTGTGGGCGGGTGGCGCGGCCTGGGCGGTGATGGTGGGGACGTATCTGCCGATGCTCCGCTACTACCGGGTGTCGCCGCTGCTGGCGCCGGTGTTGCCGGTGACGGCGCTGCTCTATCTGGGGATGACGGTGGATTCGGCGGTCCAGCACTACCGGGGTCGCGGCTCGGCGTGGAAGGGGCGGGTGTACGCCCGTCCCGGCGCGGCGCCCGAGGAGGGGTGAGCCGGGCGGGGCCGCGGCCGGGTGCCGCGGCCCGTGGCGGGGTCATTTGCGGCCGGGGGTCCAGTTCATGCCCCAGCCGTATGCCTGGTCGATGGTCCGCTGGGGGCTGACGCCGCGTTGCGGGACGAGGAATTCGGCCTCTCGTTTGACGACGAGTTCGGAGCCGGTGTTGGTGATCAGGGCGAGGGCGCAGACGGTGGAGGGGACGGTGCACTCGCCGAGGGTGAATTCGATGGGCGCGCCGTGCTGCGGGGTGAGGGTGACGGTGGCGTCCAGGTCGGCGAAGCTGCGAGCGCCTTCGTAGATGGTGACGAAGATGACGATGCGCCGGAAGTGTTGTCGGTGGTCGAGGTTGACGGTGAGGTTCTCGCCGGTGGTGCCGCCGGTGCGGTCGTCGCCGTCGAGGTGGATGAACGGGGGCCGGTGGAGTGATCCGAAGGCGTTGCCGAGGGCCTGGACGACGCCCTTGCTGCCGTCGGAGAGTTCGTACAGGGCGCAGAGGTCGAGGTCGAGGTCGCCGTGGAGGGCGATGGCGCGGCCGAGTTTGGCGCCCCAGCCCTTGAACTGTTTGCGGACCTGCCAGCTGAGGTTGACGCGCAGGGCGCCGGAGGTGCCGCCCTGTTTGGTGAGGGAGACGGTCGGCGATTCCTTGGTGAGCGTGACCTTCGTCAGCCGGACGGGAGCGTTGGTGGACGGCGGCCCGGACGCGGAGGCGGAACCGGCCGCGGACCGGGCGGACGGCGGTACGGGCGCGGGTGGGGCGGCGGGGGCCGGGGCCGGAGCGGGCGCGGCGGCCGGGGTGTCGACGGTGATGCCGAAGTCGGTGGCCAGGCCCTCCAGTCCGCTGCTGTAGCCCTGGCCGACGGCCCGGAACTTCCACGCCCCCTGCCGCCGGTACAGCTCGCCGAGGACGAGGGCGGTCTCGACGGTGGCGTCGGTGGTGTCGTAGCGGGCGATCTCGGCGCCGGTTCCGGCGTCCAGGACCCGGACGGAGAGGCCGGGTACCCGGCCGAAGGGGCCGCCGTCGGCGGAGGCCGCGAGCACGATCCGGCCGATCCCGGGCTCGACCCGGTCCAGGTCGACGGCGACGGTGTCGATAGTGTCGCCGGGCCCGGTCCGCCTGCCCTCGTGGCGTACGGCTCCGGAGTCGTGCGCGGGCTGGTTGTAAAAAACGAAGTCGCGGTCGGACCTGACTCTGCCCGTGGTCGCGTCGAGCAACAGGGCCGAGAAGTCGGTGTCGGGCACTGCGGGGCCCGCTCGCCGGGCCAGTTCGACACGGACCCTCGGCGCCGGTACCGGAGTATTGGCGCCTTTGATCATGGACATGGAGCTTCCCCCATCCCGAGGTTCGGGTTCCCGGACGCTCCGCCCGGGAGTTCGCCGGGCCAAGGTAGCTTCCTCCTGCCCGGAACGGGCGGCGCCACCCCCGACGCCCCCGACAACGCGCCGCCGACTCGCCGCGGCCCCGCCGACGACCGTAAGCGACCGCCGACAACTCGCCGGTAACCCGCTCTCAACTCGCCCTTTACCCGATTCTTGCGCTCATTCCTGACCGATTTCCCCGGATTCGCTCGCATTAGCCCACCCCGACCCGTCGCGTCCCGCGAAAGAACCCCCTTTCCGGACTCCCCAACCGACAGCACAACCCTTAACTTATGAGCCATGACCTCCCCCCGCTCCTCCTACGGCGGCGGTTACTACTCCGCACCCTTTTTCGCCGACACCCCGATCTACGACTCCCTGGTCGCGGAGCGGGGCACGCCTCAGATCGCCCCGATCAGAGTGCCATCCCCCTATGACAACGGCGGCCACGGCTATCCGCCGGCGCTCCCGGCGGCGCTTCCCGCCCTCCCGGCGGGCCCATCGGCGGCCCAGCCGGCGCCCTCGTACGGCTACGGGCAGCAGGGGGGTCACCCGGGACAGCTCCAGCAGGCGGCCGCCCCTTACGTACCGCAGCAGACCGCGCCCCCGCGCGGCTATCCCGGCCCTCAGGTCCCGCAGCCCCAGCGCCCGGCGCCCGCCGGGTACGAGGCGATGCGTCCGGCCCCGGTCAGGCCCGCCCCTCAGCAGGGGCACGGACCGGCGGCCTACAACCCCCAGTACCAGCGCCCCTATCCGGGCGGCCAGGGGTACTGACCCGCGCCCGGACCGGGTTCCGGCGTCCGACCGGCGGGGCCGCGCTGCCCCGCCGGATCCGGCCGTCCGACCCGTTCCGGCCCCTCCCGGCGTGACAATCGTCTCCGCGTTCCCGCCAACACGCGGCTGACCTCGCGTTCCGTCAACTGCCGCCGCCCGGGCGCGCTACGGTGGTGCGACCCGCTGAGGCGGGGTCGCGAAGGCGCTGCGTTCCCGGGGTCGCCGGGCGCCGCGCGCACACCACGAGGTGGGGGCAGAGCAGCACGATGTCAGAGGGCACGGTCCAGGTCACCCACACCGGCACGTCGCGGTGGCGGCGGCGCACCGGGGAGTACGCGTCCCTCACGGCGGCCCTGGAGGCCGCGGGGGACGGTGATGTGCTCACCGTGGCGCCGGGCACGTACCGCGAGAACCTCGTGGTGAGCCGGGCCGTCACCCTTCGCGGCCCGGAGGGCGCCGTCGGCTCGGTGCGGATCGCGCCCGTGGACGGGGTGCCGCTGACGGTACGGGCGTCGGCGACCATACGGGATCTGTACGTCGAGGGGCAGGACGCGACCGCGGCGGCCCTGCTGGTCGAGAACGGTACGCCGGAGCTGTCGGATCTGCGGATCTCCACCCGCTCGGCGGCCGGGATCGAGGTACGCGACGGCGCGCGGCCGACGGTGCGCCGGGTGGCCGTGGACAATCCCGCCGGGGTGGGGATCGCCGTACTGGACGGCGCGGGCGGGGTGTTCGAGGAGTGCGAGGTCGTCGCGGCGGGCCGGGCCGGGGTCTCGGTCCGCGACGGGGGGCGGCCCCGGCTGGAGCGCTGCCGGGTGCACCACACCTCGGGCGCCGGGCTGAGCGTCTCCGGCGACGGCAGTGTGCTGGAGGCGGTGGGCTGCGAGGTCTACGAGATCAAGGGCGCGGGGGTGCAGGTCACCGCCCGCGCCTCCGCCCTGCTGGACGGCTCCAGTGTGCACCGGACCTCCGCCGACGGGGTCACCCTGGACACGGACGCGGTCCTGACGCTCTCCGACTGCGATATCCACGACGTGCCGGAGAACGCGATCGATCTGCGGTCCCGCTCGGTGCTCACCCTCACCCGGTCCACGGTCCGCGCCTTCGGCCGCAACGGTCTCTCGGTCTGGGACCCGGGGACCCGGGTCGACGCCAACCAGTGCGAGATATATGACAGTACGGGCGACTATCCGGCGGTCTGGATCAGTGACGGCGCGACGGCCGTACTAGAGGGCTGCCGGGTCCACGACGTACCGGACGCGATCTTCGTCCTCGACCGGGGCTCCCGCGCGGACGTGGTGGACAGCGACCTCTCGCAGATCCGCAGTACCGCCGTGTCGGTGAGCGACGGCGCCACCGCGCAGCTCGACGACTGCCGGATCACCCAGGCGTCGACGGGGGCCTGGTTCCGCGACCACGGCAGCGGCGGCACCCTGAACAACTGCACCGTCGACGGGGCGCAGACCGGGGTGATCGTCACCAAGGGCGCGGATCCGCTGATCGAGCGGTGTACGGTCACCTCGCCTGCCGAGGCGGGTTTCTATGTCTCCGCCGAGGGCCGGGGCACGTTCCGCGGCTGCCGGGTCACCGGCAGCGGGGGCTACGGTTTCCATGTGATGGACGGCTGCCGGTCGGTCCTGAGCGGCTGCCGTACCGAGCGGTGCGCCCGGGGCGGCTACGAGTTCGCCGATCCGGGGCTGCTGACGGTCGACGACTGCACGGGCGACGAGTCGGCGGTACGGTCCCCGGCTCTCGCCCCGCCGCCCCTCGCCGGGATGACGGCCGCCGTCACCGGGACGGCGCCCTCGGTCCCCGGGCCGCTCACCGCGCCCGCCGCGGCCGTCCGGCCGCCCGCCGCTCCCCCGGTGGCGGTACCGCCGCCCCCCGTGGCGGCCCGCGCCTCCGAGGACGTACTCGGCGAACTGGACGCCCTGGTGGGCCTGGAGAGCGTGAAGCGGGAGGTCCGCTCCCTCACCAACATGATCGAGGTGGGGCGGCGCCGTCAGGAGGCCGGGCTGAAGGCGGCGTCCGTCCGCCGTCATCTCGTCTTCACCGGTTCACCCGGGACCGGGAAGACCACCGTGGCCCGGCTCTACGGCGAGATCCTCGCGGCCCTCGGGGTGCTGGAGCGGGGCCATCTGGTGGAGGTCTCCCGGGTGGATCTGGTCGGGGAGCACATCGGCTCCACCGCGATCCGGACCCAGGAGGCGTTCGACCGGGCCAGGGGCGGGGTGCTCTTCATCGACGAGGCGTACGCCCTCTCCCCCGAGGACTCCGGCCGGGACTTCGGCAAGGAGGCCATCGACACCCTGGTGAAGCTGATGGAGGACCACCGGGACGCGGTGGTGGTGATCGTCGCCGGGTACACCGCCGAGATGGAGCGGTTCCTCGCGGTCAACCCCGGGGTGGCGTCCCGGTTCTCCCGGACCATCACCTTCCAGGACTACGCGGCGGACGAACTGCTGCGGATCGTCCGGCGGCAGGCCGACGAGCACGAGTACCGGCTGGCCGACGGCACCGAGGACGCGCTCGTCGCCTACTTCGACAAGCTGCCCAAGGGCCCCGCCTTCGGCAACGGCCGGACCGCGCGGCAGACCTTCGAGGCGATGGTCGAACGGCACGCGGGCCGGGTGGCCGCCCTGGACGAGGCCGATACCGACGCCCTCACCCTGCTGTACCCGGACGATCTGCCGGAGCCGCGCTGACCGCGCCGCCTCCGCCGCGCCCGGGACCGGGCTGCCGGGGTACGCCGGGGATCAGCCGCAGCAGCTCCGTACGGGCGGCGGCGAAGGCCGGATCCGCCTGGTAGTCGGAGTGCCCCAGGATGGGTTCGGGCAGCGGTCGGCGGGCCGAGCGCCCGTAGGCCACGGGGTCCAGCAGCGCCGGGCGGTCGGGCGCGGGCCGCGCACCTTCGGGTACCAGTACCGGGCCCCCGATGGGGTCGGTGTGCCGCCAGAGATTGGTCCAGCAGTGCGTCTCGTCGCGGAGGGCCGCCAGCGCCTCGGGGCCGAAGTAGGCGGGGAACCAGCGGCCGTAGAGCCGCTCCAGCGGTGAGCCGTACGTCAGCAGCGCGACCCGGGAGCGGACCTCCGGCCGGAGCTGCCAGACGGCCGCCGCCGCGAGCACACTGCCCTGCGAGTGGCCGGAGATGACGAGCCGTCCGCCGCTGCTCCGGGTCCGTTCGGTCCAGGTCGACATCCGCCAGGTCAGATCGGGTACGGCGCGCTCCGCGTAACAGGGCGGGGCGAAGGGGTGGGCGGCGCGCGGCCAGAAGGTGCCGACGTCCCAGAGGATGCCGATGGTCCGGCGGGCGGACGGGTCGCGGTAGGCCCGGCGTCCCCAGGTGACGAAGAGCAGGAAGCCGAAGCCGATCAGCCAGGAGCCCAGTGACTGGGCGGTCTCGGCGGCTGCCTCGGCGAAGCCGCCGTCGAAGGCCCGGCCGGGTACGTCGCCGCTGAGCCGGGCGCCCGCCACGGCACCGGCGCCCAGGACGACGGTCGCCGCGCAGACCGTGCCGATGATGGCGGGTGCGGAGTCGGTGACCCGGGCCGCCGCGCGGACCCGGGCGATGGTCCCGGTGCGGATGGTGTCGGGGCGCCAGCCGGTGTCGCCGAGGCGGGCGATGCCCGTGGTGCCCGGCCGGGACTCCAGGGCGGCGTACTCGGCCTCGACGGTACGGGCCAGCCGGCGCGACCGGCGCCAGGTCCGCAGCGCCAGGGCGGCGGCGGGGGCCAGCAGCAGGACCAGGAGGACCGGGATCACGGACGCCTGCCAGCTCAGCAGGGTGGGCGGGCCGGGGATCCGGCCACCGGTCCCGGGGGTGCCGGAGCGGTCCAGCCAGTCCGCGACCCGCTGGGCGATCCCTCCGGTCATCACCCCGCCCAGGGCGCAGGCCAGTACGGTGACCGAGGGTCCGCCGAGGCCGCCGAGTACGCTGCGGGCGTGCCGGGCCCGGCGCTGGAGGACGACCGCGACGACCGCGAGTACCAGGACGAACGCCCCCTGGATCACGGCGATCACCGCGAACAGGGACGCCCCGGGCAGGGCGCCGGACGACTCCCAGCCGGGCCGGGACCAGGCCGCGTACAGCACGGACAGGGCGAGCAGGGCGAGGGCCGCGCCGGGCAGGGCGGTGACGGCGGTCCGGTCGGCCCGGGCGTCGAAACGGCGTTCGGTCCTGGCGCGCCGGGAGACCACCCAGACGACGGCGACCAGGCCGAGCAGCAGCGCGCCTTCGAGGAGGCGGCCCCAGATCACCGGGGTGCCGGAGCCGACGGTCCGGTCGTGGCGGGCGGCGGCCCCGGTGACGGCGGCGGCGACGGTGAGGAATCCGGCGGCGGTGTGGGCGGCCCGGAGGCGGGCGACATGGCGGCGGCCGTACCAGAATCCGGGGCGGCCGAGCGCCGGGCGCAGCGGTGGTCTCGGCGGGGTGCCGGGCTCCCCGGGCTCGCGTCCGTCGCCGGGGGTGTCGTACTCCTCGGGCTGCTCCTCCTCGACGTCCGGTTCGGACTCCGGTCCGGGGTCCTCCACCGGCCCCGTTCCGCCGTCGGCGACATCGGCGCCGGTCGGCGGGCGCTGGGACTCGTAGGCGGTCCAGGTCCGGTGGGAGAGGTACCAGAGCAGTCCGACCAGGGCGGCCGGGATCAGGGCGGCGAGGGCGAGCCGCCGTCCGGGCTGGGACCACCAGCCGCCCTGGTCGGCCGCGAGGAAACCGAGCCAGGACCGTCCCTCGGCGCACCGTTCGGTGCCCGCGCACTGCCAGGCCAGCAGATCGAGGGCGACCTCGCAGGCGGTGGCGGTCATCAGCACGGTCAGGCTGAGGGCGATCAGCCGGACCAGGGCCCCGTACAGCCGCATCGACTTGGCCCGGCCCCAGGCGCGCGGGCGCATCCAGTGCGCGAGGTTGACGACCATGAAGGGGAGCAGCAGCAGCCAGAGGGCGCGGGCGCTGTTGCCGGAGGTGAGATTGGACCAGACGTACGCCTCCGGCACCGGCTCGGCGCGGTCGCGCGCCGGGTCCTCCTCGGCGTGTTCGTCGTCGGCGCGGCGGAAGACGGCGGCCTTGTCGTCACCGGATATCCGGACCGTGCGGGGGTCGCCGAGCATGGACTGGGGCGTGGTACCGCCGACGCCGTGGACGAGCAGTTCGAGCGCCGGGCCCGGTCCGGGCGGGGGCGGGGGTTCAGCGGACACGTCAGCGGCTCGCTCTCCGGGTGCGGGCCCGTGGGGGCGGGCCGTCGGGTGCGGCGGTGCGGGCGCCGCGTCTCAGCGCCCCGGATTGTGGCAGTTCCCGGGCCCGGGGTCACGGAGTCGCCGCATCTGCGCGCGGGGCGCGTCGTGGCAGGATGAGAGTTCCGGCCGGGGGACCGTCAGCGCGCGGGTTCCGCGCGCCGTGTCCGCCGGGCCGGTGCCGACGACGAAAGGACCGGCTCCGACGGTGACCGACCAGCAGAACCTGCTCGCCGAACAGCGGCGCGCGCTCATCCTCGACGAGGTGCGCAGACGCGGCGGGGTACGCGTCAACGAACTGACGCGCAGGCTCCGGGTCTCCGATATGACGGTACGGCGCGATCTGGACGCCCTGGCCAGGCAGGGTGTGCTGGAGAAGGTGCACGGGGGCGCGGTGCCGGTGGCGGCGGCCAGGACGCACGAGCCGGGGTTCGAGGCCAAGTCGGTTCTGGAGCCGCGGGCCAAGGAGGACATCGCCCGGGCGGCGGCGGCGATGATCGCCCCCGGTACGGCGATCGCGCTGGCCGGGGGGACGACGGCGTTCGCGCTGGCCCGGCGGCTGACCGATCCGGAGGCGCTGCCGGATCTGACGGTGGTCACCAATTCGGTACGGGTCGCGGACGCGCTGTACCACGCGCACCGTAGCCGCTCCGGTGCGGCGTCCACCCGGCCGGGGGGCGCCGCGGTGGTCCTGACCGGCGGGGTGCGGACACCGTCCGACACGCTCGTGGGTCCGGTCGCCGACTCGGCGATCCGCTCCCTCCACTTCGATGTGCTCTTCATCGGGGTGCACGGCATCTCGGTGGAGGCCGGTCTGTCGACCCCCAATCTGGCGGAGTCGGAGACGAACCGGCATTTCGTCCGGTCCGCCCGCCGGGTGGTGGTGATCGCCGATCACACCAAGTGGGGCACGGTGGGCTTGAGTTCGTTCGCCCGGCTGGCCGAGGTGGACACCCTGGTGACGGACGCGGGGCTGCCCGCCGAGGCGCGGGCGGAGATCGAGGAGCGGCTGCCGGGCGGTCTGGTGGTGGCGGACCGGTCCGGGGGCGAGGGGCCTTGACCGCCTTCCGGCTGGAGCGCGCGGTGGCCGCGCCGCCGTCCGAGGTGTGGCGGCGGGTGACGGACTGGCGGGCGCACGCGGCGCTGGTACCGCTGACGTCGATGGTCTCCGCCGTGCCCGGGCCGCCGGGTCCGGGCACGGTGTTCGTGATGCGGACGGGGATCGGCCGGGTCGGGTTCGACGATCCGATGGAGATCGTGGAGTGGTCCCCGCCCGGTCCGTCCGGGCCGGGCCGTTGCGAGCTGGTGAAACGGGGCCGGGTGATCCTGGGCTGGGCGGTGATCGAGGTACGCGCGGCGGGCTCCGGGTCGGTGGTGGTGTGGACCGAGGAGGCGCGGGTGCGCGGGGTGCCCCGGCGGCTGGCGGCGTGGGAGGCCCGAGTGGGGCGCGCGGTGTTCGGACGCGCGCTGGACGCGCTGCTGCGGTCCGCCGGGTAGCCGCCCCCGGTGGGACGCGTCCGCCGTCGGTGCACCCGGCGGGCGGGACGGCCGGTGTGACCGTCCCATGATCGACTCGTTGGACGGTCACGGGGGGGTGCCGGGGTGTCACGACGGCCCCGGGGGCACCCGGGCGGCCGACGCGGCCCGGGCGTGCCACCGCTCCCCCGCCCCCGTTCAGCCGGACTCCACGGACGACACCGAGACTCGGCCGTACGCGGCCCCACCGCGACGCGTACGGACCGGAAGGGCCGCGCCCCGATGCCGACACACCGTCAACCATCCCGTCACCAGCACCGCCACGCCGTCTGCGGTGGCCGCCCCGGGGCGGAGGAGGTGGAGGCGCTCCTCGTGGAGCACTATCCCCGGCTCGTCCGGCTGGCGTATCTGACCCTGCCCCCGGCTCTGGGGCGGCACCGCCGGGTCCTGGCGGCGCACGCGACGGTCCAGCGGGTGCTGCCGGTGGTCCGCCCGGTCGGGGCGGGCCTGCCCGGGACGCGGGCGCGGCCCCCGGCGGGGCGGGGCCCCGCCGCCCGGCCCGCGACAGCCGGGTCCGCCGGGCCGACCGGGTCCGCCGGGGACTCAGCTGCGTACGGGTCCGCCGGGGCGCCCCGATACCCCTCCGGCTCGGGTTACCCGGGGGAATCCGGGTCCGCCGGGTCCGCCGGGTACTCAGCTGCGTACGGACACACCGGGCCTTCCGGCCTCGACCAAACCGCCGGGTACCCGGCGGCTTCCGGCCCCGGCGACGGCTTCGGTGCGTACGGGCACGCCGGGTCATCAGGCTTCGACGGGGTCTCCGACGCCTCTCGGGCCGACGGGGCCGCGGAAATCCCGGGGACCGGGCGGGCCCCGGGGGGCTTCGGCGCCCGGGGTCCGGGGGCGGCGGCGGCCGAGCCGCCCGCTCGGGAGGTCGCCGCGTCCGCCGGATACCGCTGGGTGCGGTACCGGGTGCTGCGCGGCGCCCTGCGCGGCCGGCGCGGGCTGCCCGCCGGGCCGCTGCCCCGGGTAGCGGGGCTGCGGCTCTTCCCCAGTGCGGGCGGCGCCGATGAACTCGCCCTCGACCAGGCCCTGTCGTCGGTTCCGGCGCCCGCCCGGGCGGCCTTCGCGCTCGGCGTGCTGGAGGGGCTGCCGGACGCGGAGGTCACCGCCCTGCTGTCGGCGTGCGGCACCGAGGAGCCCGAGGCGGCGCTGCGGATCGCGGGGCGGCTGCGGGAGACCGGGGGCGGCCGGGTGGAGTCGCTGCTGCGGACGGCGGAGTTCGACCCCTGTGTCGTCCAGACCCGGCCGACGGATCTGCTGCGGCGCCGGAGCCGGTTCCGGGCCGCGGCGGTCGCCGCGCTCTGTGTGCTGCTGGTGGCCGGTTCCGCGATCTCCGGCGACCCGGGCCCGGACGGCACGGCGACGGCGGTCGACGGCAAGGGGTGGGCGGCGTCGAGGGCCCGGGCCGTCGATCCCGTACGGCTGGAACGGGCCCCGCGCGACGCCTGGGCCGACACCTCACGGGTCGACTTCTCGGCCTGGCCCGCGCGCGGCGGGCGGACGGCGGACACCGAACTGCTGCGGCGGGCGCTCGGCGCGTGGGCCTCGCCCGGCGCCGGGGTACGGGTGTCGGCGACGCCGGACACCCCCCGTACACCGCCCGCCCTGCCTCCCCGGCTGCTGTACGCCGGGGAGGCGGACGGTGCCGCCGTGGTCCTGCTGCACGAGGGCGGGCGGGTGGTGCGGTACGCCGAGCCGCTCTCCGGCCGGGGCGCCGCAGCCCTCGATCTGGCCCGGGTCGACGACGCCGATGTGACGACGGGCGCGGCCGTGGTGGTGAGCCGGACGGCGACGGGGGCCAGGCTGCTGCTCGCGCCCTGGATCGCCGGGGCGGCCGTACGGGATCTGCTGGCACCGGACCGGGGCGCCCGTCCGCTGGCCGTCGCGGCGGACGGGGTGACACCGCTGCTGGCGGCGCCCGCCGGGGCCGGTACCGCCTGCACGGCCTGGCCCGCCGTCCAACTGCGGTCGTCGGCCCGGATCGTGGAGGACCACGCGTTCCTCGTGACCGACCTCGGCGATCTCGTACCGGCGCATCTGACCCACACCCCGGCGCCGGGTTCGGGGGCGCCCGCCCGGCAGCCCCGGGAGGCGACGGGCGGACCGGCGCTGGCGAACTGGGCCCGGGCCGCCTGTCTGCTGCCGGGTCTGCGCGGCGCGGGCGTACGGACCGTGAACGACTGGACCTTCGCGGAGCAGGGGCTCCCGGACGGCGGCGGCCGGGCCGTCTGGGTCTGCACCCGGGCGGAGACCTGGCGCGGCCCCGGCCGGGTCCTGGTCCGCTTCCAGCCGCCGGATCCGGGCGGGGCCGCCGACGGCGGTCCGGGGCCCGGCCGGGTGGTCGCCGAGGCGCGGGACACCGCCGCCTGCGGCCGGTTCGGCCAGCACGTCCTGGCGGGCACCCGCTGGCGCTCCCCGGAGGGGCGCTGGTATCTGCTGGCGGCGGGGAGCCGGCGGGTCACCCGGATCACGGCCGCGGGCGCGGTCACGGCGACCGCCCCGGGACCGACCCTGGCGGCCCCCGCGCCCGACGGCGCCGGTGAACCGGGGTCGGTCCGGCTGTCGGCGCTGCTGAGTACGGGTGACACCCTGACGCCGCTCGGCCGTGACTGACGCCCCCCGGCCTCCGGCCACAGGGGTAGGTCAGCCCGGTCGGCCCCGACCGGGCCCGGCGGCGTAACGCCCGGGTGTGATGCCCAGATGACGGGTGAAGTGCCGGTTCAGATGGGACTGGTCGTAGAAGCCGACCGCCGTGGCGACCTCCGCGGGCCGTTGCCCGGCCAGCAGCAGTCTCCGGGCCCGGTCGACGCGCCGCCCGGTGAGATAGCCGTGCGGTGGCAGGCCGTAGCTCTGCCGGAAGCAGCGGATCAGATGCGTGGGGTGTACGCGCAGGATCCCGGCGGCCTCGTCCAGGGACACCCCGGTGGAGATCCGGGAGTCCAGCAGTTCGCGCAGGGCGGCGGCGACCCGCCCGGCCTCGCGTCCCGGTGCTCCGGCCCCCGGGGCGCGCAGGTGGTGGAGCAGTCGGTCCCGGACCAGGGCCAGCCCCGATTCCGCCTCGAACTCGTCGCCCCGATGGGCGAGGGCCCGGTGCAGCCGGTGGATTCCGTGGCGCAGTACCCCGTCGCCGTGGACCGGGCCGTCGACGGCGGCCCCCGTCAGCCGCTCGGGCAGGACCGTGGTGGCGAGGTAGAGCACCCGCTTGCGGAACCCCGACGGGTGCGCCGTTCTGCCGTCGTGGGGGACGCCGGGCGGCAGCAGGATGACCGGGCCCGCCCCGGCGGCTCCGTGACGGCGGCGGTCGACGGTGAAGTCGACCGAGCCGTCGTCCAGAAGCATCAGGGACCAGGTGTCGTGGGTGTGGACCGGGTAGGCGTGTTCGGTGAAGCGGGCGTGGAAGACCTCGGCGATCCCCGGTACCGGGGGCCGCCAGGCGCTGATCCGGTTTCCGGGCCGGTCGTCGGTCATGCCAGGAACGTACAAGACCGGAGATCGCCGCCGGGGGCACGCTCGGTCCATGAAACCGACCGCCGTGAATCTCGCCCGCGAACTGGCCCGCTTCGACGACTTGTGGGCCCAGCGGACCATCGCCGGACTCAACGACTACCAGGTCAAACTCGCCAAGGTGAAAGGCGAGTTCGTCTGGCACACCCATCACGACACCGACGAACTGTTCCTGGTGATCGCCGGACGGCTCACCATCCAACTCCGGGACGGTGATGTCACGCTCGGGGCGGGCGAGTTGTTCGTGGTGCCCCGGGGCGTCGAACACTGCCCCGTGGCCGACGAGGAGACACACATCCTGCTGGTGGAACCGGCGGGCGTCATCAATACCGGTGACGCGGGCGGCCCTTTGACCAAGGCCGCGGAGCCCCTGGGCTGAGCACGGAGCCCGAGGTCCGGGGCCCGGCGACCGGTCCCCGGGCCGCCGGTACGGCCCCGTTCCCGGGCGGCACGGGACCCGTACCGCCGCTATCGTTACCGTCCCGTCCACGCCTCGGGAGGAATCCGCATGGTTCGCCGACTGCGCCCCGTGGAACTCGACTTCATCGCCACCGCGCCGGTCCGGCCGGTCTTCACCGCGAATCTGCGGGCCTCGCCCCAGGACGTGTACCGGGCACTCGCCGAGGACGTGCCGGGCTGGGCCGGGTGGTTCGACGCGGTGCGGGAGGCGGAGCCGACCCGCGGGGGCGCGGGCCGCACGGTCCGGCTGCGGATCGGGATCCGGTTCGAGGAGACCATTCTGGCGACCGATGCCTTCACCCGGTACGCGTACCGGGCGGACACCACCAACGCGGCGGGGCTCACCGCGCTCGCCGAGGAGTGGCTGATCACGGCCGAGCCGGGCGGCGGCTGCCGGGTGCGGTGGACCTTCGCCCTGGACGGTGGGCGGGCCGCCCGGCTGGCGATGCGGGCCGTCGCGCCGGGGCTGCGGGTGTCGTTCCGGGGTGCCATGCGGGCCCTGGACCGGCGGCTCTCCGCGAGCTGACCGCCCGTCGGCGCGGGGCCGGGGCCGGGATCGTACGGCCCCGGCCCCGGCCCCGATCCCGGCTGGCGGGGGCCGTACCCGGTGGTCAGGCCGACCAGGCGCCCGTGGTCAGGAAGCGGTCGAGCGCGGCACTGTACGGCGCGATGTCCAGGCCCTGTTCGGCGAGCCAGGCATCCGAGTAGTACTTGTCGAGATAGCGGTCGCCGGGGTCGCAGAGCAGGGTGACGACGCTCCCCCGCCGTCCGGTGGCCACCATCTCGCCGACGATCTTCAGCGCGCTCCACAGACCGGTTCCGGTGGAGCCGCCCGCCTTGCGGCCGATCGCCGTGTCGAGGGCGCGGACCGCCGCGACGCTCGCCGCGTCGGGCACCTTCATCATCCGGTCGACGGCGCCGGGAACGAAGCTGGGCTCCATCCGGGGCCTGCCGATGCCCTCGATCCGGGAGCCGCGGGCGCTGGTGGCGCCCGGGTCGTCGCGGGTCCAGCCGTCGAAGAAGCAGGAGTTCTCCGGGTCCGGGACGCAGATCCGGGTGTCGTACTGCATGTAGTGGACATAGCGGGCGATGGTCGCGGAGGTGCCGCCGGTGCCCGCGGTGGCCACGATCCACGCGGGCTCCGGGTAACGCTCCAGCCTGAGCTGCTGGTAGATCGATTCGGCGATGTTGTTGTTGCCGCGCCAGTCGGTGGCCCGCTCGGCGTAGGTGAACTGGTCCATGTAGTGGCCGCCGGTCCGGGCCGCGAGCGCCGCGGACTCCTCGTACATCCGGCGCGGGTCGTCGACGAAGTGGCAGCCGCCGCCGTGGAACTCGATCAGCCGGATCTTCTCGGCGCTGGTGGTGCGGGGCATCACGGCGACGAACGGGACGCCGATCAGCTTGGCGAAGTACGCCTCGGAGACGGCGGTCGAGCCGCTGGACGCCTCGATGACCGGTTTCCCGGGCCGGATCCAGCCGTTGCAGAGCCCGTAGAGAAAGAGGGAGCGGGCCAGCCGGTGCTTCAGGCTGCCGGTGGGGTGGGTGGACTCGTCCTTGAGGTAGAGGTCGATACTCCACTCGTCGGGGAGCGGGAAACGCAGCAGATGGGTGTCGGCCGATCGGTTGGCGTCGGCCTGGACCTTGCGGACCGCCTCCTTGAGCCAGTCGCGGTAGGCCGGATCGCTGCGGTCCACGTCGCCGAAGCCCGTATCGGGTCCGGTGGTGGCCGTGGTGGCCGTGGTGCCGTCCACAGGCCGTCGTTCGTCGTTCATCCCGCCGTCCGCCCGTTCTCGTCGCCGGTGTGCCCGGTGGTCCGCTCACGGCTCCCCGGGACCGCCCCGGACGCTCGCGTCCCTCCCGCCACAGTAAGCCCGTCACCTGCGCAAACATCCGCTTGGGGCATCCATAGGCATGACTTGTGGGCCGAACGCACCCACCCGCGGGCCGGGGGCGGACCCCGTCCGGCCGCCGTACTGGTGCGGGTGGGCCGGTATGTTGCAAACTGCCAGCAGACGACGCGAACGATGGGGAGGAGGGGCCGGATGGCCATGGCGGAGCCCGAGTTCCGGGCCACGGGGGTGCGGATCGAGCGGTGGCCCCGCTCGCTCACCAAGGCCGGTCAGGTGCTCATCCAGGACGGCAGGCTCCAGTTGCTGACCAGTTACGGCCGGGTGATCGACAGCGCCCCGGTCCGGGCGGTCAGGGCGGGGAAGGCGTGGTTCTCGGACGAGTCGAGTACGGCGCTGACGGTGAACGGCAGGCGCTACCGGCTGACACTGGGTCAACGCGACGAGGCGGCCGACCCCGAGAAGCTCGCGGGGCGCTTCCTGAAGGCCGTGCGCAAGGCCGGTGGCGGCGAGGGCTGACCCCGGAGGGACGGCCCCGTACCGCACCTGGGACGGGCCCGGGCGACCGGTCGACGGCCGCCCGAGCCGCCCCGGGCGGTACGGGCACACCCGGAAGCAGCACGCCCCGGCTCGGGTAGGACCGAGTCCGGCGGCTCGGTGACGGGGCCGCACGGGTGGCATGGGCGGCACGGAACATGCACGGCAGTCGGCCGGGGGTTTCGCGCGGCGCCGAGTTGCGGTGGCCGTGCCGGTGCCGCACGCTGAACACATATCACTCAGGGTGAAGCAGTGGTCACGCTGTGATCCAGCCATCGCCGTCAGGCGGACCGCCGCCGTTCGTCGGATCCGATCCCTCCGTCTTCTTCCGGACCTCAACTTCGGGGAGTCGCAGCTGTGATCACCGAACCCAGCAGACATTGCACGGTGGAGTTGCAAGCCGTGCCCTCGCGGATCGGTCAGGTCCGCAGAATCATCTCGGCGCAACTGCGCCACTGGCATCTCGATCCGCTGATCGACCCGGCGGCGCTCGGGGTGACCGAGCTGCTGACCAATGTCCTTCAGCACGCGGAGCCCGACAAACGGTGCACCGTCGACGTCGAACTGCTCCTGGACCGGCTCACGGTCTCGGTCCGCGACCGGGATCCCCGGCTGCCGACACTCGGGGCCGCCGATCCCCTCGCCACCTCGGGCCGCGGTCTCGAACTGATAGCGGCGGTGAGCGAGAACTGGGGCGCGCGGCCCCGGGACGAGGGCGGCAAGGAGGTCTGGTTCACCCTCGCGGCCGACTGACCGGCCGGCCGCGCCCTCGACCGGCCTCCGCCCCCGGCCCTCCACCGGGCCGGGACCGGAGGGGGCGGCGGAGCCGGGATCCGTGGTGGAACGGCGGCGGTCAGCGCCGCCCCTCCACGGGGCCGAACCGCTCGTCGAGTACGGACAGCCGGCGCCAGTACTCGTCCTCGTCGATCTCACCGGCCGCGAAGCGGCGGCCGAGGAGTTCCACGGGTGACGGTGTCACCGGCCCGCCCGCCGGGCCGCGCCCCGTCGCGTACCGCGGTCCGCGCCCGGACGGGCCCCGCCACAGCCCCGTCCGCCGGACCAGGGCGACGGTGCCGATCACGACGGCGGCCCAGATCAGCGGGAAGAGCAGAATCCACGGTCCGGGCCCGTGCCCGTCCCCGAACGCCAGGGTGTTCATCTTCGGTCAGCTCCTCGGTGGAGGGCACCGCCGGTGCGGTGCCGCGACACCTCCGAGGCTCCCGCCGGGGCCGCGCCGTGTCGTCGTCCGCGCGGCGTGACCGCCCGTACCGCCCGGGGAGCAGTCCGGGCCGCCCCGGCTGCTCCCCGGTCAGCGGGGGGTGGGCCCGGTGCCGTCGAAATCGGGCAGTACGGCCCGGGCGATCCGGCGGCGGACCCGTTCCTCGTGCACGAGCCTGCCGACGAGCGCCCCGCCGTAGACCACCACACCGACGCCGACCAGCCACGACTGGAGGACGAGTACGGTGCCGAAGGGGCCGTAGGTGACGGCGTTCGAGGCGATCAGCGGGGAGAACACCAGCTGTGAGAAGACCCGTAGCCCCAGCATGAACAGGGCGGTCGCGACGGCCCCCGGCAGCAGCGCGCCCCAGCGGACCCGGCCGCCGAGCAGCAGCCGCTGGGCGACCCAGAAGAAGACGAAGGTGCCCGTGACATCGGCGACGGCGGTTCCCACGGCTCCGATCGCGTCGTCGCCGAAGGCGGGGGTGTTGACGAAGACCAGCAGGGCGAAGACGAGCAGGGCGAGAAAGACGATATGCCGCCACATGGTGTGCCAGCGGGCCGTCGGCAGGTCCCACACCTTCTCGTAGCCCGTCTGGACGGCCGATCCGAAGGTCAGCCCGAAGACGGCGAGGGCCGCGAGACCGAAGGCCGTGGTGCGCTGGAGGGCGGTGCCCGGCGGTGCGAACAGCCGCTCGACCTGCGCCTGGGAGGCGGTGGACACGCCGAGGGCCTGACCGAGCCAGCGGGCGAAGCCCTGGCTGCTGGCCGGGTCGGCGGCGGCCACCACCACCAGCAGGGGGACCAGGGTGAGGAAGCCGAGAGCGGCGAAGCCCATCGCGCGGTGCAGGAGCTCCATCTCGCGGCCCCGGTTCCAGCCGAGCCCGACCGGTGACGCGGCGACGGCGTCGTGCAGCCGCCGGAACCGGTCGGCGACGCTCGGCGAACGGACGCCGGGTGGCTGGATGGTCATGGTCGTCGCCTACCCGTTCCACCGGGGCGAGGTGTCAACCGTGCCCCCGGACGGGTGGCGGCGGGGCGTGGCGGCGGGCGGGGAGGCCGTGGGATCCGGTCGCCGTACGCCTTTGGGCGGATCGGGCCGTACGCCGCGAGGTCAGGGCGTGTTGCGAAAGTCCCGCCTGCCCCGCGACGCCTGGCACGCCCTCCCCCTGGGCCTGGCGGCCCGGGCGGTACCCCCAGGCCGCGTTGTCGGGATCGTCCGAGTACGCCCGGGCCCATCCCCTACGAGACGACCGTCCCCCTGGCTTCGCCGGGGGGACCCCACCGCCATCGCGATCGCACGCACCGGACGCCGCGGGGCCCGCCCTTCGGGCGGACGGCGCTACTTTCGAAACACGCCCTAGGCGAGGGCGTGCAGCGGGTCGTCCAGCACCGGTTGCCAGGCGAGTTCGGCCGCGCCCACCAGGCTGTTGTGGTCGAGGGTGCAGGGCAGGATCGGTACGCCGCCGCTGCGGCCCCACAGGCTGCGGTCGGCGACGACGGCGCGCAGCCGTCCCGGGTCGGCGGCGAGCAGGGCCCGGTGGAGTCCGCCGAGGATGATCCGGTCGGGGTCGAGCAGGTTCACCAGTCCGGCGAGCCCGAGGCCGAGCCGGTCGGTCAGCTCCTCGCAGGCGGCCCGGACGGCCGGGTCGTCGTACTCCGTACGGAGCAGTTCGCAGGCCTGCGCGAGCAGGGAGACCTCGGGGCCGGGCTCGCGGCCCGCGGCGGTGAGGAAGGCGAGCGGGTCGGTCTCGACGTCGAGACAGCCCCGGCTGCCGCAGTGGCAGGGGCGGCCGTCGGGGCGGACGGTGAGATGACCGACTTCGAGTGCGAGCCCGGAACTGCCGGTGTGGAGCCGTCCGTCGAGGACGAGGGCGCCGCCGACGCCGCGGTGCCCGGTGGCGACGCAGAGCAGTTGCCGGGAGCCGCGTCCCGCGCCGTGCCGGTGTTCGGCGAGGGCGGCGAGATTGACGTCGTTGCCGGTGAACGCGGGGCCGCTGATTCCGGCGGCCCGGATGTGCTCGGCGAAGATCCGCTGGACGGGCGAGCCCGCGGGCCAGGCGATGTGCAGCGGGTTGAGGGCGGTGCCGTCGGGTTCGGCGACGGCCGACGGCACGGCGAGGCCCGCGCCCGCGCACCTGCGGCCGTCGGCCCGGAGCAGGGCGGCTCCGGCGTCCACGACGGCGCCGATGACCTGTCCGGGGTCGGCGGAGGGGGTGAGGCAGCCGGGGGCGGTGGCGACGATCCGGCCCCCGAGGCCGACGAGCGCGGCCCGGAATCCGTCGACATGGACCTGGGCGGCGAGGACGACGGGTCCGCTGTCGTCGACGGAGAGCCGGTGCGAGGGCCTGCCCTGGGAGCCGGTGGCGGCGGCGGGCCTGGAGTCGACCCGGATCAGGCCCAGTGCCTCCAGTTCGGCGGCGACGGCGCCCGCGGTGGCGCGGGTGACACCGAGTTCGGCGGTGAGGACGGCCCGGGTGGGCGCGCGCCCGGTGTGGACGAGTTCCAACGCGGGGCCGAGGGCGCTCCGGCCTCTCTCCAGTCTCGATCTGGCGGTCGTCGCCTTGCCGTTCATGGAGGCGAGTCTCCCACGGCCGGACGGGTCCGCCGTCCGCCGCCGGGGGCTCCCCCGGTGCGAAGGGGGGACGGCAGGGGTACGGCTCCGGCGCCGTGGGCGGCGGATGAACCGGCGCGGGGACGGCGGGCCGTACGCGCCCCCGCCGGGCCGGGGCGCGGGGCCGTCGCGGGCCCCTCCGGGATCGCCGCCGCGTCCGCGCTCGGGTTAACGGCTGTCCCGTAATCCCCGGTGGGCGCACGACGACAGCTACGGCACTCCCCCTGGGCCCGGCGGCCCGGGAGGTACCCCCACGCCGCGTTGTCGGAGTACCCGAATACATCCAGTATGCGAGCACCCCTCCGCCTTGCGATACACCGCATCTGACGCCGTGCGCTATCCACCGGGGACTACGGGACAGCCCTTAGGCCGGGTCGTCATAATGGCGCCCGGCACGCGCGTTCGCCCCCGTAGCCCACCGGGGTCCCCCGACGGAGCCCAGGGGGCGTGCACCCGGCAACCGCCCTCTGGCTTCGCCGGGGGACCCCCATCGCCATCGCGACCGCACGCATCGGACGCCGCCATTTCGACGACACGGCCTCGGGGGGCATGCTGCTGGGCCCGCCCGTGATCGGTTTCCGCACCGATCTGTAATCCCTCACTCCCTCCCGGTGGCGCTGACGATGGTGGCGGTGCCGATGGCGGGTGAGGCCGTGGTGGCGTACGCGGTACGGGACGCGGCGCCCCCGGCCGGGGCGGCGCCCGGGGCCCGTTCGCGGCGCCCCGGGCGGAAGGCGTACGGGCGGCGGGGGGCCTGATCCGGCGGCCGCCACTCCGTATCACGCGCCGGGTGAGCCCGCCGCCGACCGATCACGTAGTGGCACAATCGCCGTATGGAGAACGGGGAGTTCATCGATGTCGTCGACCGCGAGGGCAAGCTGTTGGCGGACGCGGCCGGGGCCGCCGGGGCCGATGCCGGGGTACCGGGCTGTCCCGGCTGGCGGGTGCGGGACCTGCTCCGCCACACGGGGACGGTGCACCGGTGGGTGACGGCGCTCGTCGCGGAGGGCCGGGAGAGCTACCGGCCGCCGGAGCCCGAGCCCGCGTACGACGGCGACGCGCTGCTCGCCTGGTTCCGGGAGGGGCACCGGTCGCTGGTCTCGACGCTCACGGCGGCCCCGGACGACCTGTCGTGCTGGACCTTCCGGCCGGTCCCGTCGCCGCTGGCCTTCTGGGTCCGGCGGCAGGCCCATGAGACGGCGGTTCACCGGGTGGACGCCGAATCGGCGCTGGGCGGCGCGCCCGGTACGGCGGGCACCCTCTCCCCGGTGCCCCCGGGATTCGCCGCCGACGGCATCGCCGAACTGCTGGAGCTGCACGGCCAGGACCGCAGCCGGGTGCGCTCGGCGACGCCCCGGATCCTGCGGGTCGGGGCCACCGACACCGGCGACGTTTGGACGGTACGGATCACCGAGGAGCCGGTGGTCGCCGACGCCTCCGGTACGGGCCCGGCCGACTGCGAACTGCGCGACACCGCCGAGCGGCTCTATCTGACGCTGTGGAACCGGCTGCCGCTGAGCGCCGTTTCCCTGACCGGGGACGCCGCGACCGCGGCGCTCTGGCGGGAGTCGTCCGCCATCGGCTGAGCGTGGCCCGGACGGGCCGCCCGGAAGGAGGAGTCGTGCCGCGTCGTCGGGAGCGGACCGGGGCCGAACGGGATGCCGTCACGGTGGAGATCGGGTACGCCCTGGTCAGCGCGGCCTTCGCGGCGGCGGTGGTGTTCGGCGCGATCGCCGGTCCCGGCTGGGTCTTCCCGGTGTCGCCGGGGGTCGCCGACGGGCTGGTGGTCGTGGGCCGGGCCGCCGCCGTGGTGGTCTTCGCGGTCCGGGTGGCGACGGTGCTGTGGCGGTTCGGCCGGCGCCCGCGCGGCGGGGGCGGGCCGGGCGGCGGTCAGCCCAGCCAGCCGGGGCGGACCAGTCCGGACTCGTAGGCGAGCACCACGAGCTGGGCCCGGTCCCGGGCGCCGAGTTTCACCATCGTCCGGCTGACATGGGTCTTGGCCGTCAGGGGGCTGACGACCAGTCGGCGGGCGATCTCCTCGTTGGAGAGGCCGAGCCCGACCAGGGCCATCACCTCCCGCTCCCGTTCGGTGAGCGGGGCGAGCCTGCCGCCGTCCGCCGGGGCCTTGGAGCGGGCGGCGAACTCGGCGATCAGCCGCCGGGTCACCCCCGGCGAGAGCAGCGCGTCCCCGGCGACCACGGCATGCACCGCGCGCAGCAGTTCATCGGGTTCGGTGTCCTTGACCAGGAAGCCGGAGGCGCCGGAGCGGATCGCCTCGAAGACGTACTCGTCGAGTTCGAAGGTGGTCAAGATGACGACCCTGACGTCGGCGAGCCGGGGGTCGGCGGTGATCCGGCGGGTGGCGGCCAGACCGTCCAGCCGGGGCATCCGGATATCCATCAGGACGACGTCCGGCCGGACTTCGGCGACCAGGCGGACGGCCTCGTCGCCGTCGGCGGCCTCCCCCGCGACCTCGATGTCGTCCTGGGCGTCGAGGAGGGCCCGGAACCCCGCGCGGACCAGGAGCTGGTCGTCGGCGAGCACCACCCGGACCGGCGCCCCGCGCGCCGCGCCGGAGTACGCCGCCACCGGGTCCGGTGCGGAAGGCCCGGCCGGCCGGCCGGTGCCGTCCCGGGGCCCGGGGGGCGGGGTCGCGGCGCTCACGGGGTCTCCTTCGGTCGCAGGGGCAGATCCGCGCGGACCGCGAATCCGCCGCCGGGGCGGGGCCCGGCCTCGATCGTGCCACCGAGCCCGGCGGCCCGCTCCCGCATCCCGGCCAGCCCGTTGCCGCTGCCGCCCGCGTCGGAGCCGGTGGCCGGGCCCTCGTCGGTGATCCGCAGGGTCAGGCCGACGGGCCCGTAGGAGATCCGGACCACGGCGGTACGCGATCCCGAGTGGCGCACCACATTCGTCAGCGCCTCCTGGACGATCCGGAACGCGGCGAGATCGGTCCCCGGCGGCAGGGCGACCGGGGTGCCCGTCGTTCCGACGTCGACGGCGAGTCCGGCGCTCCCGGCCTGCTCGACCAGTTCGGGAAGCCGGTCGAGTCCGGGCGCGGGCGCGCGGGGCGCGTCACCGGGCGCCCGCAGGCTGTCGAGTACCTGACGGACCTCGCCGAGCGCCTCCTTGCTCGCCGCCTTGATCGTGGTCAGGGCGGTACGGGCCTGGCCCGGGTCGCGGTCGATGAGGGCGAGGCCGACTCCGGCCTGGACATGGATCACGGAGAGGGAGTGCGCGAGGACGTCGTGCAGCTCCCGGGCGATCAGCAGCCGCTCCTCGTCGCGGCGGCGCCGGGCGGCGGCGGCGCGTTCGGCGGCGGCCCTGGCCCATTCGGCGCGCCGGACCCGGAGGAGTTCGGAGCCCGCGAGTACGGCGGCGATCCAGGCGGCCACCACCAGCTCCTGCCCCCAGGGCGCGGGGCCGTCGCCGGTCGGCGGCAGATGGGCGTAGAGCCAGTGGGCGATGAGGACATGGCCGGTCCAGAAGACGCCCGCCGCCCACCAGGCGGCGTACCGGTGTCCGGCGGCGCTCACCGAGAAGACCGCGACGGCCAGCGGCAGCAGAACGGGGCCGTAGGGGTAGCCGAGGCCGAGATAGAGCAGGGTGAGTCCGGTGACGGCGGCCAGGGCGGGGACCGGCCACCGGGTGCGGAGCAGCAGGGCCGCCGGGATCAGCGGCAGCAGCGCCCAGCCGAGGGCGTCCAGCGGCTCACGGCCCGCGGCGCCGTGGCTGCGGGCGGCGAAGCCCGTACCGACGACGGCGCATACGGTGACGAGGAGGGTCGAGGGCCAGGGCAGCCGGGCGGCGCGACGGCGCTCCCGGAACCGGGCCCACGGGGGTCCGCCGTCCCCGGCCGCCGGGGGACCGGCGCAGACGGGGGCGGCGTCGTGGTCCATACCGGGAACGCTAGTGCGCGCGGAGGCGGCGCGCGTCACCCCGGTGTGGTGATCACCTCTACTCCCCGGGGAGTACGGCCGCCGGAGAGTCCGGCCCGGGGCCGGACGGCGGCGGGCGCGGGCCGGGCCGCTCCGGGTCAGGGCAGGGGCGGCAGACCGACCTCGTACGCCAGCCGGGCGACGGCCCGGCCGAAGAACGCGTCACGGTCCTCGACGATCCGGTTGAACTGTCCGAAGAGTTCGAAGGAGAGCAGTCCGAAGAGTTCGGCCCAGGCCGCGACCATGGCGATCACGGTCGCGGGCGGCAGATCGGGGGCGAGGGCTGCGGCGAGCCGGTCGGCCTCGGCGGTCGGGGCCGGGTCGAGCGGCGGCGGGGTGAGCGGGGCGGTGGCCCGGGCCTCGCGGACCATGGTGATCAGGGCCAGGCCGACCCGGGCGGCCGGTTGGATCGTGTCCCCGGGGGCGGCGTAGCCGGGTACGGGCGAGCCGTAGATCAGGGCGTATTCGTGCGGGTGGGCCAGGGCCCAGGCGCGGACCGCCGTACAGACGGCGGTCCAGCGGACGACCGGGGGAGTTTCGGGCGCGGTCCGGGCGAGGGCGTCCTCGGCGGCGGCGCCGATCGCGTCGTAGGCGTCGACGATGAGCGCCGTGAGCAGTTCGTCGCGGCTGGGGAAGTAGCGGTAGAGGGCGGAGGAGACCATGCCCAGTTCGCGGGCGACCGCCCGGAGCGAGAGTCCGGCCGCGCCCTCGGTGGCGACCCGGCGGCGGGCCGCGTCCTTGATGGCGGCGGTGACTTCGGCTCGGGCCCGTTCGCGGGCGCCGCGGATGGTGGTCATGGTCCGCAGTCTCCCACGGTTCGGAGCACCGGCCAATTTCGAGAGCAGTGCTCTTGCTTTTCTTCGGCACGGCTCGCACACTGGAGTCGAAGAGAGCACTGCTCTCGAATACGAACACCGCTCTCGGCCGGGTTGTGACGACCAGGACCGATCACCGACACAGGAGCAACGGATGTCACAGCACTCCGGTACCGCCGCCACCGGCACCCACTACCTCCGCCCCGGCCGGTTCGACAGCGCCTTCGGCCGGCTGGTGGGCTGGCTCGCCCGGCGCGGTGTGAGCCTGCTGGGGTCGGCCGAACTGTCGGTGATCGGGCGCTCCAGCGGCGAATGGCGGAGCATCCCGGTCAATCCGCTGACCTACGGGGGCGAGACGTTCCTGGTCTCCGCCCGGGGCCACTCCCAGTGGGTGCGGAACATGCGGGCGGCGGGCGGCGGCAGGCTGACCCTGGGCCGCTCGGTCCGGAACTTCACCGCCGTCGAGCTGGCCGCGGCGGAGAAGCCCGCGGTGCTCCGGGCCTACCTGGAGCGCTGGGGCTGGGAGGTCGGCCGGTTCTTCGGCGAGGTGACGGCGGAGTCGTCGGACGAGGAGCTGCGCGCGGCGGCTGACCGGCATCCGGTCTTCCGGCTCACCGTCGAGCGATGAGCCGTACGAACGCGAGCGCCGGGGAACCGGCCACGTACCGAAACCGCCGCGGCCGGACCCGTACGACCGTTGGAAGCCCGGGCGGCGACACGCGTCAGCCCGGGCCCGCGAACCCGGCCCGGGCTGATCGGACAATAACGGTCACGCGGTCGCCGACGGCTCCTTCTCGTCGCCGCCCGGCGTGCCGTCGCCGTCGCCGTCGGCCCCGACAGGGCGTCCGGCGGGCTCGCCCATCCGGCGGTCCAGCGCCTCCAGGGCCCGGCGGGCGACCCCGCTGCCCCGGACCAGGCTCGCCAGGGTCGCCGAACCGCGGGTGATCTCGGTGAAGGCCCGCCACGCGGGGCGCAGCCCGGTGAGCGCGGCGTGGATCAGCCCGGGGCGGCGCTTGAAGACGGCGAGCATCCGGCGGCCGACGGCCATCTCGACCCCGAGCCCGGCCTTCACGGCGAAGGCGTAGTTCAGCGCCTGGCGCCGGGCGTCCACGGCGTCGTGGGCCTCGGCGATCCGGACCGCCCACTCCCCCGCGAGCCGTCCGGACCGCAGGGCGAAGGAGATCCCTTCCCGGGTCCACGGCTCCAGCAGTCCGGCCGCGTCACCGCAGACCAGGACCCGGCCCCGGGAGAGCGGGGAGTCGTCGCTGCGGCAGCGGGTGAGATGCCCGGAGGAGATCGACGGCTCGAAGCCGGCCAGCCCGAGCCGGGCGATGAAGTCCTCCAGATAGCGCTTGGTCGCGGCGCCCTCGCCGCGGGCCGAGATCACGCCGACGGTGAGTATCCGTCCCTTCGGGAACACCCAGCCGTAACTGCCGGGGATCGGACCCCAGTCGATCAGCACCCGCCCGGCCCAGTCCTCCGCCACCGACTCCGGGACCGGGATCTCGGCCTCCAGACCGAGGTCGACCTGGTCGAGCTTGACGCCGACATGGGCCCCGATCCGGCTGGCGCTGCCGTCGGCGCCCACCACCGCGTGGCCCAGGATCGTTTCGCCGTCGGAGGTGACCACCGCCACGGTCCGCCGGTCGGGGACGGCCGCGCCGTGCTGCTCCACCCGGGAGACGGTGACACCGGTCCGCAGGACGGCGCCCGCCTTCTCGGCGTGCTCGACCAGCATGGCGTCGAACTCCGGCCGGTTGATCAGCCCGAAGAGCATCCGCTTCGACTTGCGGGTCCTGGTCAGCCGCCCGTTGAGGGAGAAGGTCACGGCATGCACCCGGTCCCGCAGCGGCAGTTCGAAGCCAGGCGGCAGACTGTCTCTGGACGGTCCGATGATGCCGCCGCCACAGGTCTTGTAGCGGGGCAGTTCCGCCTTCTCCAGCAGCAGGACCCGGCGGCCCGCGACCGCGGCGGCGTAGGCGGCGGACGCTCCGGCCGGCCCAGCGCCGACCACGATCACATCCCACACCGGGCCGCTGTGCCCCTGTGCTTCCGATCCTGCCCCGGTGACACCGTTCTCGCTGCTCACGATGTGGTTCTGCTCCCGATCCGACGTGTGCTCGCTGCTGCCGTACGGCATCCTACGGCGCGGTCGTCCCGTCACGCTGTGGCAGGATCGATCGCGCGTTCGCCGTACACCAACCCTCAACGTCGCATCCACGAGGAGCGTGCCCATGTCCGACCATTCGATCGCCGAGACCGTAGCGGAGCTGATGCCCCGGGCCCGGACCGAACTGGCCGAGCTGGTCGCCTTCGCCTCCGTCGCGGACCCGGCCCAGTTCCCCCGGAGCGAGTGCGAGGCCGCCGCGCGCTGGTGCGCGGACACCCTGCGCGCCGAGGGCTTCGAGGACGTGTCGGTCTTCGGGACACCGGACGGCACGGAGTCGGTGTACGGATATCTGCCGGGCCCGCAGGGCGCGCCGACGGTGCTGCTCTACGCGCACTACGACGTCCAGCCGCCGCTGGACCCGGACGGCTGGGACTCGCCGCCGTTCGAGCTGACCGACCGGGACGGCCGCTGGTACGGGCGGGGCGCCGCCGACTGCAAGGGCGGCTTCATCATGCATCTGCTCGCGCTGCGGGCCCTGAAGGCGAACGGCGGGGTGCCGGTCGGGGTGAAGGTGATCCTGGAGGGCTCCGAGGAGCAGGGCACCGGCGGTCTGGAGCGGTACGCCGAGGCGCACCCGGACCTGCTGACGGCGGACACCGTGGTGATCGGCGACACCGGCAACTTCCGGACCGGGCTGCCGACGGTGACGGCGACGCTGCGCGGGATGACCGTGGTCCGGGTCCGGATGGACACCCTGGCGGGCAATCTGCACTCGGGGCAGTTCGGCGGGGCCGCGCCGGACGCGCTGGCCGCGCTCATCCGGGTGCTGGACTCGCTGCGGGCCGAGGACGGCTCGACCACCGTCGACGGGCTGACGGCGGATCAGGAGTGGGAGGGCCTGGCGTATCCGGAGGACGCCTTCCGGGAGGACGCCAAGGTCCTGGACGGGGTCGGTCTGATCGGCTCCGGCGCGGTGGCCGACCGGGTGTGGGCCAGGCCCGCCGTCACGGTCCTCGGTATCGACTGCCCGCCGGTGGTGGGCGCGACCCCGTCGGTCCAGGCGAGCGCGCGGGCCGCGGTCAGTCTGCGGGTACCGCCCGGGCAGGACGCGGTGGCGGCGACGAAGCTGCTGACGGCTCATCTGGAGAAGCACACGCCGTGGGGCGCCCGGGTCTCGGTGGAGCACGTCGGGCTGGGACAGCCGTTCCTCGCCGACACCGGCAGCCCGGCCTATACGGCGATGGCGGACGCGATGCGAGTGGCCTACCCCGGCCAGGAGATGCAGGTCTCGGGCGAGGGCGGCTCGATCCCCCTCTGCGGCACCCTCGCGGGGCTCTACCCGGAGGCGGAGTTCCTGCTGATCGGGTTGAGCGAGCCCGCGGCGCAGATCCACGCCGTGAACGAGTCGGTCTCGCCGGAGGAGCTGGAGCGGATGTCGGTGGCGGAGGCCCTGTTCCTGCGGAACTACGCGGCGTCGAAGGGTGTGCCGGCCGCCTGAGCGGTCCACCGGGCGCCCGAAGGCGCCCGGTCCTTCCACCAAGCACCCGGCCTTTCCGCCGGGCGCCCGGCGGCCCGTCTCCGTGAGCCGCCGGGCGAGTCGGCGCCGGGCTCCGGGCGGGGCCGGCCGCCGTACACCCGCGGTGTACGGCCCCGGGCGGTCCGCCCCGGGCCCGCGGCCGGTCAGCCGCCCTCGGACATCGACGCCCTCACCCGGGGGTGGGACTGGTACTGGGCGCTCCCGTGGTACTCGGCGCTGACGCCGCCCTCGATCGCCCGGCCCCACTTGATGACCTGAAGGTAGTTGTTGCCGCTGTCGAGTTCGGCCTCGCCGCGGTCGTTGGTGCGGGCCGTACCCGCGAATGTGTCGCCGTCGCCCGCGTAGAACTCGATGTCCTCGCCCTCGATCGCCTCCCCGTCGGGGATGCTGGTGAGGAACGCGGTGACCTTGGCCTTCGCGCCGACAACCTGCCCGTTGACGTTTCTGACCCGCAACTTCACCTTCGTCTTGGCCATGCCGGTACTCCTTCGTTTTCAACAGGGGGAACGGTGGACGCGACGGCGCCACCGGATGCCCCCACCGTGGCACGGCGGAACCCGGCCGTCCGCGCGTACGCACCGGGCCCGCCCGGCCAACCACCCGAGTGCCGTACGGCGTTGCCCGATCGGCGCAGGGGCGGCGGCCAGCGGTCGCACCGGCCGCCGGGCGCACCGACGATGGACGCACCATCCCGGGCAGTACGCCCGCGCCGCCGTCGGCCCGGGTCCGGGGCGGTCCGTGCTCGGTACGGCCCCGCCCGGGTCCGGCCGAGGAGAAGGAGACCACCCCCATGGCCCAAGGCACCCGAAGCCCCCGCGCCCGTACGCGGTTCGTCCGCCGTACCGCCGTCGTCGTACCCGCGTTCTCCGCCCTCGCCCTGGCGCTGGCGCCGCCCGCCGGGGCTGCCGCCGGTCCGGGAGGTGACGGCGGCTCGGATCCGGGGGCGATGCCGAAGGCCGGGGCCTTCGCCGGGGACCGGGCGCTGAAGTCGGTTTCGGAGGTGACCCGGCTCTGTGGTCTGCGGGACCGGCACACCTGCTCGTTCCGGCTGGACCCGAAGCGCGCCCGGGAGTACACCAGCGCCGTGTACTCGGTCGCCAACGGCGCCATCAACTGCACCAATGAGCCGATGACCGTGAAGCGGACCGTGACGCTGGAGTCGAGCAGTACGGACAACATCGGCGGGGAGGTCTCCGGCAGCGGGACCGTCGAGGGGGAGGTGGCTACCGACAACGAGGTCAGCGGCTCCGGCACGGGTACGGTCCAGGCCCAGCAGACGCACGAGGAGAGCGACAAGGCGAGCGAGACCAAAGAGGGCACCGGGAAGATCAGCACCACCAACCACACGGCGCCCAAGGACAAGGGGCCCAATCAGGAGACGACCGTCGAGGGCGAGGCCAAGACGAGCGTCACCGCCGAACACACCACCACCAACACGGACCAGATGACCGAGACGGGCAGTACCACCGTGGCGTCCCGGAGCAATATCCATCTGGCGCTGAAGGGGGCCTTCACCGCCGCCTTCAAGGGGACCTGGAACCGTACGTGGAGTATGACCAACACGGAGACGACCGAGGTCACCTTCACCATCAAGGCCAATGACGAGTTGCAGTTCGGGGCGTTGAACGCGATGACCCGTACCGTCGGCGATTTGGTCGTGGACGGTACGGACAAGCTGGTACGGAACGTGGCCGTGGACGGGCCGTCGACGGTGAACTCCAGCACGGTGGTGGCGCAGACCTTCACCAACCCGGACAAGTGCCAGTCGCTGCGGCCCTCGGGGGCGCAGGCACGCCAGCCCGACGACGAGCCCGGAACGAACCGGGCGGCGGTGCCCCGCACCACACCGAGGGTGCTGACCGGGAGTTACGTCCTGGCGCCCGACCGGAGCACATGGCGCCGGACCGGCTGAGGGCGGAGGCCGGAGCAGTGGGGGCGGGCGGGGCGGTGAAGCGACGTATCGTTTCTCCGCCCCTGCCCGTCCCACCCCGCCCGTCCGGTGTCAGCGCCGGGCCGTACCCGACTCCGCGTCGGTGGGGCGCAGTTGCCGTGACCGGGTGGCGCGTTCCGTCGTGGGCGCATCCACCGGTACGAGTCCGGCCACCGGCCCGCCGGAGCGCAGGGTCGGGGCGCCGATCGTCTCGTCCGGGGTGCGCGCGTTGTCACGCGCGTCGGCGCAACGACTCAGCTCCACCTTGCTCATCGGCCCGGTGCGCTGGTAGAAGCGGTCGCCGAACGATCCCGACGGAACGTCCACGGTGAGATCGAGCCGGAGATCGGGGTTCTTCACCAGGGTGCCGGTGATCCGCTCCCGGGCGGGCTGGACCTCGATCCAGCTGACCTCACCGGGCTGGACGGTGACCTCCAGGGTGCGGTCCTCCTTGCGGTCCCAGGCGAGGGGGTTGGTGGTGGCCATCTCCAGCGGATTGCCGTCGGCGCGGGTGAAGCCGCCCTCGATCTGGGCGGCGATCTGCGGCAGGCTCTCCTTGAGGATCTCCCGCTTCGGGGTGAGCGGCTTCTGCTCCGCCTTCACGAAGTACTGGGTGATGTTGTCGTAGGAGTACTCCTCCCACCGCACCGACCGCTGGTCCGTGACGGCGTTCCGGGTGCAGTTGATATACGCCTGCCCCACCATCCGCGGCCGGTCGTAGTAGCGGAACGAGTACCGGTCGTCCTTCTCGAACCGGCAGGCACCGGCGCTGTTGCAGGCCGTGACGACATCCTTCGGCGGGACCGGTTCATGGAGCTTGTACGCCTCCGGCATCGGCAGCCGGGGCTTCTTGTCCGTGTACGGGACGGGGGCCGGTTCCTGGACGGCGCGGAACCGGGTGACCAGCGGACCGCATTTGGACGCCTTGTCGGGCTGCTTGGAGGCCAGGGTGATCCTCGGGTTGTTCTCCCCCGCCGTGAAGGTGTACGAACGCCCCGACTGCCAGGCCGGTCTGCCCTTCTCCGGGGTGCCCTTGGTGGTGAAGGAGACGGGCGCGCCGCCGGTCGTCCCCGGGGCCGTGACCTCGTACGTCTGCCCCTCGGTCAGTTCGTTGGGCTTGCAGTCGCCATGGGTGCTGGGGCTGTCGTCCCAGGTGACCGTCGCCTTGGCGCCCTTCTGGACCCGCCAGAGCCGGGTGGTGAGGGTGCCGGGTCCGTTCTGGTTCAGGGACGCCGCCTGGAGCTTCTCCGGGTGACCGGCGAGCGCCGCGGGGAAGTGCAGGGTCTGCACGGCCGTCCACCGGTCGGGGGGCTTCGTCGCGGGCGAGGTACCGGTCACCGCGGGATCGGCGAGATCCGGGTTCTCGACGGGCACGGCGACCTCCTCCGCCGCGTGGGCCGGAAGGGGCGGGGCGGTCAGCGCGAGCGCGCCGCCGAGCAGGACCGTCGTACAGCGTCGCGTACGGCGTCGTGACACGGATGGTCTCCTTGGCTGGTACGGGCCCCGGCGTCCGGGGCGGAGGAAGGGGCGGGGCCAGCGGGCCGCTCGGGGCGGCCGGATCGGGGAGTCAGCAGGCCCACCACTCGGACGGGGGGACGATCACCTGGCTGTCGGTGAGCCGGTCCCGCATCCCGGAGGAGGAGTGGCACAGCTCCTGCCGTCCGCTCTCCGCCGACTGCTGCCGCTCGACACCATGGAACTCGTCCCGCGCCTGGGCATGGGCGTCCTGGTCCTGCTGCCAGTTCTCCCGGGCCGCGCCCGTGATGGGTACGGCGCAGTCGTGGAAGCTCTCCACCTGGCACTTGTCGTTCGCCGCCTGGTTCTGGGAGACCCCCGAGCAGGACGTACTCGCCGGAATGCCGTTGATCGACTCGCAGGGATCCGAACCCGGCGGCGGGGCCGGGACCGGGTTCTTGGCCGGCGGCACGGCGGGGGCCGACGGCTTTCCGGGCGCCGGGGGCTGGGGCTTCGGCATCGGAGCGGTCGGGGCGTCGTCGGCGCGGGCGGCGGCAGCGGCGTACGGTACGGACTCCCCCGGCGGTGTCACCGTGGCGGCGGACGGCGGGCCGAATCCGAGAATCACCAGGCCCGTCACGGCGACGATCACCCCCGGGACGGCCGTGCGGACAGACGGGGCACGCATGGGTCTCCTCTCGTCGGGCGGTGGCGGGCCGGAGCGCGCGGCCACCGTCCGACAGGCTCGGACAGCCCGTCCGGTCCCGCCGTCCGACCGCCGGTGATCTTGGGCCATTGGCGGAACAACTGCCTTCGGATGGGCGCACGGCCGGGGGAACGGCGGACGGCCATCGGCGCGACCGGGCCGACGGGCCGTCAGAGCCCGGGCGGTACAAGCCGGTCGGAGCCCTGTCCACGGCCTGCCGGTTCCGGCCCGGTTCCCCCCTTCCCGCAGATCGGGGCGGCGTGCCGGTTCGAGTCCGGCTCCGGTACCGCCGTACGGCGGTACCGGGCGGTTCAGCGTCGGGCGAAGATCGCCGTCGGCGTACTTACGGGACGCGGCGGCCCGGCCGTACTTAGGTTCGGGGCATGGACATCATCGACGTACGGCCCCGGCTCCACATGTTCAGGTTCCGGATCGGCCAGGCGTATCTCTGGCGCGACGACGACGGACTGACCCTGATCGACTCCGGTGACGCCGACGCGGCGGGCGCGATCGAGGAGGGGATCAGGACCACCGGCGAGGACCCCGCCCGGCTCCGCCGGATCGTGCTGACCCACTGCCATCGCGACCACATCGGCGCCGCCGGTGAGCTGGCGGACCGCTACGGCGCCGAGATCGTGGCGCACCGGCTGGACGCCCCGGTGATCCGGGGCGAGGCGCCCGTCCCCGACCCGGTACTGCTCGACTGGGAGCGGCCCCTGTGGGAGCACGGCCTCACCGTGCCGGAAGCCCCGCCGACCAGGGTCGACCGCGAGGTGACCGACGGCGACGCGCTGGGCTTCGGCGACGGGGCCGTGGTGGTGCACGCGCCGGGGCACACGGACGGTTCCATAGGCGTCCATCTGCCCCGGCACGGCGTCCTGTTCACCGGGGACGCGGTCGCCGCCGTCGACCGGGTGATCCTCGGAGTGTTCAACACGGACCGGGCGCGGGCCAAGGCGTCCATGGCCCGGTTCGCCGGCCTCGCTCCGACGACGGTCTGTTTCGGCCACGGGGATCCGGTGACCAGGAATACGGCGGCGGTACTGAAGGCCGCGGCCGAAGAGGCCGCGGCGGCCGGCTAAATACAGTCCTGGGCGGTTCGCACCCCGGGACACGAGTGGGGCACGCTCCATTGCAGAAACGTTTACTCAATAGAGCGTCGGATGACTCGGGCGACCGTCAGCCGACCGGTACGCCCGACTCCAGATTGAGGACGACGCCCCGTTCCCGGGCCCGCAGCGCCCAGCGCAGTCGCTCGTACCGCTGGGGCGGCAGCAGTCCGGCCGCCTCACGCTCGCCGACGAACCGCCAGGCGCGCAGCTCCCGTCCGGGCAGCCGGACCCGGTCGGCGTCGGCCCGGTCGAGCCGGCCGCCGTCGAAGAGCAGCCGCAGCCCGCCGTGGCCGGGCGGTCTCGGCGGCTCCCAGTCCACCACCAGCAGCCGGGGCACCCGGCCGAGGGCGATGCCCAGTTCCTCGGTGACCTCGCGCATCCCCCCGCGCGCGGGTGCCTCGCCCGACTCGACCACACCGCCCGGGAACTCCCAGCCGGGCTTGTAGGTGGGGTCCACCAGCAGGACCCGGTCCGCGTCGTCGAAGAGGAGCACCCCCGCGGCGACGGTCTCGGCGGCGGGCCGCGGGGTCTGCACGATCTCGCAGACCCCCGCCTCCCCGGTCCGTACCGCCTCGGCGATCCGGTGCGCGGTCCCGCGCGGGTCGAGCGTGCCGTTGTCGACCACGAAGGAGTCGTCGCGCAGCCACTCCAGGGCCGCGCGATACGGCTCGACCCGGTCATGCGCCCAACGGCGGCGCCGGTCCCGGTCGGCGGGGACGGCTCCCCCGTCCGCGCCCGCCGGGCGCGCGGCGCCGGAACCGTGGTCGCCGCAGCGACCGGCACCGGCGTCGGCTGACTCGGCCCGCGCCTCGATCCGGGCGCGCAGGATCGTTTCGTCCGGCTCCAGCAGCACCTGGCACACCGGAATGCGCCGGGCGGCCAGACCGCCGAAGATCTCGTCCCGGTACTCCTGGCGCAGCAGGGTCATCGGCACCACCAGCACCCCGCCCAGCTCGGCCAGTATGGCGGCGGCCGTGTCCACCACGAGCTGCCGCCAGATGGGCAGATCCTGGTAGTCCGTCACCTCGTCGAGGGCCTTCGGCGGCAGCAGCAGCCGGAGTCCGTCGCCGATCAGTTCGGGGTCGTACAGTGTGCTGTTCGGGATCAGCTCGACCAGTTCGCCCGCGGTGGTCGTCTTTCCGGCTCCGAACGCGCCGTTCAGCCAGACGATCACGTTTCCCCCTCTTCCATAGCCCACAATGGATTGCCCGCAACGCCCCACCGCGTAACCCGCCGGAACCATCCGTGGCCGTCACCGGTCGAAAGGTGTCCGCCGGGCGCCCGGGTCCCGGGCCGGGCGTCCGCGAAGGCATTGGAGCCGTGCCACTTTACGGAAGAGATCGGTGGACGTCCCGGGCCCTACCACGCCCCGGGGGGGGCGGGGCGGGGCGGCCACCGATCCCCCACGGGTGCTCCGCCGGTCGGGCCCCCCGCGGGCGGGCGGCCCGAACGGACGAGCACACGTCTGAACACCAGACACACAAGTAGACATCGCGTATGCCGTCTTCAGGTTGAAAAGATCGGGCTGG
>NZ_JBFADP010000046.1:0-72661 GCF_040641415.1 Streptomyces sp. NPDC020875
GCCCGGCCGAGCTGGCCGGTCTCCTTGATCATCTGCTCGCCCTGCGGCGCCTTCGCCTGGGCGTCGCCCCCGGGGATAAGCCCCGGGCCGCGCACGGCGGCCGTCAGGAGCTCTGGTCCAGGGGCGGCGACGGTGGGCGTACCCGTCGTTCTTCCCCGTTTCGACGACATGCCCGGCGGGCCTGCGGCGGGTGTGACACCGGGCCGGATCTCGTTCGCTCCCCAGCGGATGGTGTGTCTGGATGTGCGTGGCGGTCAGGCGCAGTTGATGAGCAGGGGGTTGAGGGCGGTGCGGTGCGGGCCGGACGGCCTGGAGAAAGTGCGGAACATGACAATGAGTAGTCTCTGTTCGCAGAGGGCCTAAAGTCCGAGCCGGTGCTTTTGAGGACCGCCTTCTTCACCAGGAACAAACCGGCGGCGCTCGGGCGGGACATCCCGGCTTACGCGCCCCTCACATGCACCCCCTTGGAGCCGCCTGGTCCGGCGGACCGGGCGCCGGGTCCCTGGCAACGGATCAGGGGCACCGATCGGTCCCCGGCGGCTTCCGGCCACCTCCGCGCGGCAGCCGCCGGGCCCGCGGCTGCCGGGGATTCACGCGAAAGAATGAACACAGGCGCCCGGGAAGAACCCCTCCGCCGAGTCGGTCCGCGGGCCGCAACCCCGTGTGGCGCCCTTGAGGCCGCCTGAATGCGACGGATGGCCCGTTCCGCTCCTTTTGGGAGTGACCGGCAAGTGGAATGCTTCCGTAGTCGAGTGATCGCTTTCTGTGACTTTCGAGTTCCCTGGAGGGTTCCGGGGTCTGTTCGCGGGGGTTCTGCTCCGTTGCGTTTCCGGGGTGTGCCCTGCCTGGTGGAGGGAGAGTGCGTTGACTGGTCTGCCGTCAGAGGAGCCCCAGCCTGCTACATCGTTGACGAGGGATCTGAACGCGGCGGTGGTGGTGCCGCCGGATGATCAGGACCCGGAGGCGGCGCTCGCCGGACAGGGGCTCATCGCGGCGCTGCCGGCCGATTTCACCGTGGACAAGCAGGGCAGCCCGGTGCCCGCGTGGAGTCTGGCACCCTACGCGTTCCTGACGGGGGAAGCGCCGGACACGGTCAACCCGAGTCTGTGGCGCAACGCGCTGCTGAACATGAAGACCGGACTGTTCGAGGTCGTCCCGGACGCCGTGTACCAGGTGCGCGGGATGGACCTGTCGAACATCTCCTTCCTGGAGGACCCCACCGGCGCCTCCCACGAGGTTGTGGTGGTCGACCCGCTGATCAGCGAGGAATGCGCGGCAGCCGCCTGGAACCTCTACCGGGAACACCGGGGCCCGCGCCGCACGATCCGTGCGGTGATCTTCACCCATTCGCATCTCGACCACTACGGCGGGGTGCTTGGTCTTTTCGAGGGCCGGCGGCTGCCCGACGGGGTGGACATCATCGCCCCGGAAGGGTTCCTGGAGCACTCGGTCAGCGAGAACGTCTACGCCGGGAACGCGATGCTGCGCCGGGCACTGTTCATGTACGGCACGCTGCTGGAGCGGTCCGAGAAGGGGCAGGTGGACGCCGGTCTGGGCAAGACCATGTCCTCAGGGGTCCCGGGTCTGCTGCCCCCGACCTATACCGTCACCCCCGAGGTGGCCCAGCCCGGTCATGTCGTCGCCTTCGGGCCGGTCAACCTGGAGTTCCAGCTTACCCCCGGGACGGAGGCCCCGGCGGAGCTGAACTTCTACCTCCCCGACGTCCAGGCGCTGTGCATGGCCGAGAACGCCACTCCGACCCTGCACAACCTCTACAGCCTGCGCGGCGCGCAGGTGCGGGACGCGAAGGGGTGGTCGCAGTATCTCAACGAGTCGGTGGAATGGTACGGGCACCGGTCGACAACGCTGTTCGCCTCGCACTTCTGGCCCCGCTGGAACACCGACGAGTCCCCGGACGCGATCGTGTCGTTCCTGACCAGCCAGGCGGATCTGTACCGGTTCCTGCACGACCAGGCGCTGCGGCTGGCGAACCGGGGCCGCACGATGACGGAGATCGCCGAGGACCTCGACGGCAGCGTTCCCGAGAGCCTGGCGGGGCAGTGGTTCAACCGCGGCTACTATGGCACGGTCAACCATGACCTGAAAGCCGTCTACCAGCGGTACCTGGGCTGGTACGACGGGAACGCGGCCCATCTGCACCCGCTGCCGCCCGAGGAGTCCGGCCCGCGGTACGTCGAGGCGATCGGCGGGGTGGCCAAGGTGGTGGGGCTGGCCCGGCAGGCGTTCGAGAACGCGACGAGCGCGGACGACTACCGGTGGGCCGCCGAACTCCTCTCCCACGCGGTCTTCGCCGACCCCACCCACACCGGTGCCCGCGCGCTGGAAGCCGATGTCCTCGAACAACTCGGCTACCAGGCCGAGAGCGGCCCGTGGCGCAACTTCTACCTCGCCGCCGCCCACGAACTGCGCACCCGCCCGGCCGACGGCACGCCGCCCGATCTGCCCGCCCCGCAGATCATCACCCAGCCGGTGCTGGAGGCGATGCCCCTGGAGATGCTCTTCGACTACCTCGGCATCCGCCTCAACGGCCCCGAGGCCGCCGCTCACCCCCTCGCCATCGGCCTGAGGATCACCGGAGGCATCGCCGGCGACCCCACCCACTGCACACTCCGGGTACGCAACGGCGTCCTCGTCTACACCCCGGGCCCGACCGACCCGGCGGCCGCGGACGCCACCTACACGATCACCCGCGCCGGACTCAACGCTCTCGCCATCGCCCAGACCACACCCGGCCGGCTCCAGACCGAGGGCGAACTCACCGTCGTCACCGGCACCCTGGACCCGCTCGACACCCTCAACGGCCTGCTGGAGACCTTCGAGTACTGGTTCGGCCTCGCCACCCCCTGACCACCGTCTCCGGCGATGCGGCACCAGCCGCGGGTGTGCCGGACGAACCCGCCCGGCACACCCGCGGCACCGCGTCGGGCCCTCCGCCGCCGCCCCGCCCCAGCGAAGGAGTGATTCCCTTGACCGGAACCGTCGTCGATGTCACCGACGCGGACTTCGAGACGAAGGTGGTCAAAACCGCCGGACCGGTCCTCGCGGTGTTCCGAGCCGAATGGAGCGGTCCCTGCAAGTTCCTCGATCCGGTCCTGGTGGACATCGCCAGGGAGTACGCGAACCGGCTCACCGTCGCCCGCCTCGACATCGACCGCAGCCCGAACACACCCCCGAAGCACAACGTCACCGCCATCCCCACCCTGCACGTCTTCAAGGGCGGGAAGATCGTCGGCACCCTCATCGGACCAGCCGGCAAGAACGACGTGGTCCGGCTCATCACTCCCCACCTCTGAGCGAGTTGTCGCTCGTGATCCTCATGCGGTGGCCGCTGTCTGACGTCACCAGCGGGCGACAAACGCTTCCTCTGCGCCCCGGTCGCGGTACACCAGCATGGTCCCCGGCGCCGTGGCCCCGGTCAGGTTGGCCCGGAAATGGTCCGGATCTCGGACCGGCAGGCCCACCCGGGACATCTCTGGGTAGCAATGGCAGCGATTGGAGGCGATCGGGATCAGGCGATAGCGCCGCCGTGGGGAATCATGACCGTGTGCAGAGACAAGAGGAACTCCACGGACTACTCGCACGCGCCGGGCTCACGGTCGTCGAGGACGTGCGCCCGGGCGGCCTGTTCCCGCCGGAGGCGGGTTGGCGGATCGCGCGGGGAGTGGCGGCGCCGCGTGGCGGGGCTCGGGAAGCTCTCGATGCCGCATGGTGGCGCCGTCTTTGCGATGAGAACGGTGAGTTCCTGGTGGCTGTCCTCAGGCACCGGATCGGTGGCAACGACTCCTGGTGGACCCGGGTTCGGCACACCGGTGGCGGAGTGCCGGTGTTGACCGACGACCCGGGGTTCGTGGCGCTCTCCCTCGACGGGCAGGTGCTGCTGGCGGAGGTGCCCGGCGCGGACGGGCCCCGGGTGACGGCCCTCGACCGACTGCCGGAACGGCTGGAGGAGTCCGCCGCGTCCGCCGGGCGCGAGACCGAGAGGGAGCGCGCCGAAGTGTGGGCGGCGGTGCCCGGCCGGCGTGCGTGGCCTTCGCACTGGGCGGAGGGAATCGGGTCGAATCTGGCCGCGACGGACGAACTACTGATCCGGCTGCTGGACGTGGCGGCGGACTTCCTGCACGCATGCGACCGGCCCGCCGTCCTCGACGCCGCCGTGACGCACCCCGATCCGCGGGTTCGGTCAATGGCCGCCGACACCTTCCGGCCCAGGCTCACACCCGCTCAGTGGGCACACGTGGTCCGCGGCGAACCGTCGCCGAATCGACGCCTGCTCTGGGCGGAGCGCGCCCACGCCTGCGGCGCCGAACTCCCCGAGAACCTGTACGACGACCTCCTCACCGGCCCCTCCCGCGCACGAGCCGCCGAACTCCCCGGACTCCCCGCACAGCACCTCCCCGGCCTTGCCGCCGACGCCAATCCGCTTGTGCGGGCGGCGGCCTGCGCCCGGTGGGAAGACCTCGCCGCGCCGGTGCGCGAGAGGCTGCTGGCCGACACCGACCACGCGGTGCGAACGGCTGCGCTGCTCGCCCACCACACCGGCGTCCCCATGCCCCGCGAGGTCTTCACCGCCCTGCCCGACCAGCTACGGGCGCTCGAACGGTGCCGTCTCGCACCCGAACTCGAAGCGGAACTCATCCGAGACGGGGACGCGGAATTGCGTCGGACGCTGGCCGCCAACCCGGGCCTGGGCCCCGACAGCGTCGCCGTACTGGCACAAGACCCGCAGAACGACATCCGCTCCACAGTGGCGCTGCGCCCCGACCTCACCGAAGAGCAACGCGCCGCGGTGCGCCACGACTTCGACCCGACGTCGATGTCGCACACCCTGCCCTGGGTCGAGGACCTGCACCGCGACACCGACGCGATGCGCCGTCTCGCCGCGTCGTCCCACCCCCTGGTCCGCCGCAGTGTGGCCCGAGCCCGGCACCTCCCGCCGGATGTCGTGGCGCGCCTGGCGCGGGACGAGGACCAGGTGGTCCGACTGTTCCTCGCCGAATCGTGCGACGACGCGCCAGCCGGCATGCTGCTGGACGTCTGGCGCTGGTGGGACGGCAGCCTCAGCCACCCCGACCGGCACCGCAATCACCCCAACTTCCCCCGTACGCAACTGCTGCACCACATCGCCGACCCCAGCGGGCGAATGCGCCGCCTGGCCCTGGACGACCCGGACTCGACACCGTCCGACGTCGCACACCTGGCCCGTGACCCCGAAGCCGAGGTACGCCACCGCGCGGCAGAGGACCCACGGCTCTCTCCAGCCGACGCGGTACGGCTGCTCAACGACCCGGCAGCCCACGTCCGCGGCGCCGCGGTGCGCAATCCGCGGCTACCGGCCCGCGTCCTGGCCGGACTGCTCCACGACCGGGACACCGCACGCGCCGCGGTCGCCAACCCGGCGATTCCCCTCCCGGTCCTGCACCGCATCCTCACCGTGGTCGCGGCAACCGCGGCAGCCACGCACTGACGGCGCCCAGTCCGGTGCCGTACCGCACTGGAGAAGGCCGTGAAGTCACGCCGTAGCGGCGCTTCGCGGTCGTGGTCGCGGCTGCGGGTAGCCTCCTGGGCACCTGCCCAGCTCGATATCGGCCCGAGCGGCACGCCGTCGAGCGGCCGATGGTGACGTGCGGTGATTGACTGTCACGCGATTGCTCTGGTCCGGCTGCTCCTATGGATGGCCCCGGCGGGGGAGGCTATGGGTGATCGGCACCCGTGTACCCCACCTGGCCGAGCCGTACGGGTGACGTCGAGCCATATTGGTCCACTCGCACAGGAGCGCGTCATGAAGATTCTGATCGTCCTCACCTCGCACGACGAGCTGGGAGAGACCGGCCGTAAGACCGGGTTCTGGCTGGAAGAGCTGGCAGCGCCGTACTACCGGTTCAAGGAGTCCGGTGCGCAGATCGTGCTCGCCTCCCCCGGAGGCGGGCAGCCGCCGCTGGACCCCAAGAGCAACGAACCCCAGTTCCAGACCGACCTGACCCGACGCTTCGAGGCCGATCCGGAGGCGACAGGGGCGCTGGCGCACACCGTGCGCCTCGACACGGTCTCGGTCGGCGACTTCGACGCGGTCTTCTACCCCGGTGGTCACGGTCCCCTCTGGGACTTGGCGGAGGACCCGGTCTCGGTGCGGCTGATCGAGACCACCTTGCGCTCGGGCAGGCCGGTGGCGCTGGTGTGCCACGCCCCGGGCGTCCTGCGGCACGTCGTCGACGAGGACGGCACTCCTCTGGTCTCGGGCAAGCGGGTCACCGGGTTCACGAACTCCGAGGAGGATGCCGTCCAACTCACCGACGTCGTCCCGTTCCTGGTCGAGGACGAGTTGGTCAGGATCGGCGGGGCGTACTCGAAGGCCGCGGACTGGCAGCCGTACGTCCAGCGGGACGGCCTCCTGATCACCGGGCAGAACCCGGCGTCCTCGGCTCCCGCGGCCGACGCCCTGGTCGCGCTGCTCGACGAGGTCGGGGCGTGAGACCCGCGCGCTGACCCGGACGACCGGCGCGCTCCTTTGACCGGCACTTGCAGTCGCGGCCGGCCGATTCCTGCATGCCACCCGCGGGACCCGGACGGCCGAGACCGACACCACGACGCGCGAGTGTGGCCCCCGGTTGCCCCGGTCGCACACTACGGCGGTCGGACACCGACTCGCCCCAGTGGCCTGCGATCGTGGACGCTGCCGCGGCAGCCCTGCACATCCTGAGCGAATAGCGCTGAGTCCTGCGGGGCTCGCCTCCGACTCCGCTTCTATGCGATACGGGCCGTCGATGTGACGGCCCTGTCGTACTGCCCGACCGCAGGCCCCGGTTGCTTGTGACTGCGGAGAGGGTCAGTGTGCTGCCACTCCTACCCGGGAGGCAGGGGCCCGGCGAGCGGCTCCTCTGCCAGGCGGGACGCGGTCGGGCCGTGTCCCGCAGATCACGGGCGGAGCTAAAGCCCGGCCCCCAACTGCGGGCAGACGAGCGGCATGGATGTCGCCGGGGCCGGGCGGCAAGCCGGGGGGTCGGCGGGGCACTGCGCGTACGCGGATCGGACATTGCCCCTGAGCGGTGCCGCGCGCTCCGCCCACCGCGAACCCGTTTGCGGTGGCTGGACTGCCCTGCCGGGCCTGACGCGCTGCGGAAACCGGCCGTGGCCCCGGTGGGGATCACGGTCGGATACCTCGTCGTCGACGCCCGGGTCGAAGTCCGCGTGGTTCGGCTCCTCTGCCGACCCTGAGCCCACGGCCGGCCTGTCCGGCCTGCCGCGCTGTGACCGTCCGGCATCATGTCCTGGTGACAACATGGATGCGCTGCTACTGGGACGAGGAAGACACCTGGTACTACTTCGAGGTCGACGCGGATGGCTGGGTAGCCAGGCAAGTCGAACTCCAAGGACCTGCGCTCATACCGATCGCGGCCGCCTCCCTCGCCGAATGGGAGCAGGCCCGTGAAGCGGGCCGTCTCGATGAGTACGACAGCAGGTTCGGGATCACGGCCGAGATTCCCGTCTCGGAATGGGAAGGCCACGACCCCGAAGAACTCGCCCCCGAGGAGTTCGAGACAATCTGGCGAGCTGCCCGTCGGCAGATCGCCTCCCAGCTGAGCTGACTCTCGGCTCCGCAGACGCCTCTTGACACCATCTCGGCATGACTCCGACCCTTGCCCGCACCGCCAGAGCCGTTGACACCGCGGTGGGGCCTCTGCCGTGCCGGTGCGGACGGGCTGGGCTACTCGAGCGGGGAGCCACTGTTCCGCTTCTCACGATCGATACGGTTCTGCTTCAGTTGCCGCATCGCTGCCGGTCCCTGGTAGACCTCGTGCAGGATCTCGTCCATCAGGCGTACGATCGCCTGCGCGTCCCCGGCTGGCATCGGCTCGGCCCCCAGGTCACCGTGGGCAATCTCGTTCCCGCCCAAACGGATCTCGTGTGCCACCTCCCGGGTGATCTCCCGCATATGCCCAGCCGCGTGAAGCGCGTCAATCTTGGCCACGAGCGACCCCTTGATGATGCCTTTCTCCTTCGCGGTAGCCTCCACGACTGCTCGCGCCAGAGCCACCGCGCCCCGGTGCGCGTCAACTGAGAGGCAGGCATGGGCCTCTGCGGCGGTCTCGGCTATCTGATCAGGCACATCGGGGAACGATGGATGGCTCACATGCCTGGGTGTCCAACCCAGGTTCCGGTGCTCGGACAATGCCGTCTGAAGTGCCGCCTGCTGACTCGATGCCCGGTAGATCGTCGCCACACCGAGAGAGAGCCGCCCGCACTGCTCGCTGTCGCACCGAAAGGCCGCCATCTAGTTCTTGTGCTCCTCGCCGCTGATGACCTGATCGGGCAGCTGGACCACATTGCCGGAGATCGTCATGTGCGTGAGGCGACCACACCAGCCCCAGACTGTACTTGCCATGCCGCCGAAGAATCGGGATGCACCACTTCAGTCGTACCGCACTACATCGCTTGGCCAGGCCGCTCATCGGCGAGTCGGTCCCGCCCCGCGGGATGCTCCAGTCGGCGTCCGGCTGCCGCACTCGGTCCGATCGGCGGCACCCCGGCCGCCTGCGACGTGTGCCAGGAGCAGCCTTGTTCTTCAAGGTCTGGTCCGGATGTCAGAGCCACCGCATAAAGTCCTTGTGATGGGGTCGGTACCGGGGCCGCCAGCACCGAAGAACGGCAGCCTCCCTGGTCTGCTCGGGGGTGGTTACGGCCCAACCGGCGTCCAGGCATGAGTTGAGGGCCACGAGTGCAGCCCGCCAGCCCGGCCCCATCATGTGTGGGCATCGGACTTGGTTCCCCGGTTGGGCATTTGCCGGACGGCGGGGCGGCCTTCGGCTGAGCATATGCTCCGACGAGGGTGCACCGATTTACTTGGTTCTCCGTAGTGCGGCGATGGCGCCGACCAGGTATCCAGGTGCTCTTCCGGCACTGCGCAAAGTTCCCGGCCGGGATGCGTGACCAACCGGTTTACCGAGGACTCCATGCGGCGCTGGGAGGGCGCCGCGGAGGTGTCGTTGACCGGCTATTGGCCCGGAAGCCCCGGAACGGCTGGTCGGAGATGGCGCACAGGGGGAGAAGCGCATCGCGAAGGGCGCCCGGCAGGGACCTCCCTGTTCGGGCGCCCTTTCCTGCGGCTCAGAATAGGCCCAGCTTCTTCGCCGAGTATGACACGAGGAGGTTCTTCGTCTGCTGGTAGTGCTCCAACATCATCCGGTGCGTCTCGCGCCCGAAGCCCGATTGCTTGTAGCCGCCGAAGGCCGCGTGCGCGGGGTAGGCGTGGTAGCAGTTGGTCCAGACCCGGCCCGCCTGGATCGCGCGGCCCGCGCGGTAGGCCGTGTTGATGTCGCGGGTCCACACCCCGGCGCCGAGGCCGTAGAGCGTGTCGTTGGCGGTACGGATCGCCGACTCGAAGTCGGAGAAGGAGGCGACGGCTACGACCGGGCCGAAGATCTCCTCCTGGAAGATCCGCATCCGGTTGTCGCCCTCGAAGATGGTCGGCTGGACGTAGTAGCCGCCCGCGAGTTCGCCGTCGTACGTCACGGGCTCGCCGCCCGTGAGGACCTTGGCGCCCTCCTGGCGGCCGATCTCCAGATAGGAGACGATCTTGCGGAGCTGTTCCTCGGACGCCTGGGCGCCGATCATGGTGGCGGTGTCGAGGGGGTGGCCGGTGGTGATCTTCTCGGTACGGGCGATGCCGGCGTCGAGGAAGTCCGCGTAGTGGCCCCGCTGGACGAGGGCGCGGGACGGGCAGGTACAGACTTCGCCCTGGTTGAGGGCGAACATGGTGAAGCCTTCGAGGGCCTTGTCGCGGAGGTCGTCGTCCACGGCCCAGATGTCGTCGAAGAAGATGTTGGGGGACTTGCCGCCCAGTTCCAGGGTGACCGGGCGCAGATGCTCGGCGGCGTACCGCAGGATCAGCCGTCCCGTGCTGGTCTCCCCGGTGAAGGCGATCTTGGCGACCCGGGGGCTGGAGGCCAGTGGTTTGCCCGCTTCCTCGCCGAAGCCGTTGACGATGTTCACCACGCCCGGCGGCAGCAGATCGGAGATCAGGCTCATCCAGAAGTGGATCGAGACGGGCGTCTGCTCGGCGGGCTTGAGGACGACCGCGTTGCCCGCCGCCAGTGCCGGGGCCAGTTTCCAGGCGGCCATCAGCAGGGGGAAGTTCCAGGGGATGATCTGCGCCACCACGCCCAGCGGTTCGTGGAAGTGGTACGCCACCGTGTCGTCGTCGATCTGGCTGAGTGAGCCCTCCTGGGCCCGCAGCGCGCCCGCGAAGTAGCGGAAGTGGTCGATGGCCAGCGGGATGTCGGCCGCCAGGGTCTCCCGGACCGGCTTGCCGTTGTCCCAGCTCTCGGCGACCGCGAGCGCCTCCAGCCGCTCCTCCATCCGGTCGGCGATCCGCAGCAGGATCCGCGCCCGGTCGGCCGCCGGGCGCGCGCCCCAGGCGGGCGCCGCCGCGTGGGCGGCGTCGAGGGCCCGCTCGACGTCCTGGGCCGTGCCCCGCGCCACCTCGGTGTAGGGGCGTCCGTCGACAGGGCTCGGATTCTCGAAGTAGCCGCCCCGGGCGGGCGCGACGTACTCCCCGCCGATCCAGTGGTCGTACCGTGCCTGTAAGGAGACGACCGAGCCATCGCTGCCGGGGTTCGCGTATCGGGGCATTCCCAGCCTCCCGGGGAGGTGCCGCCCGCCGCTGGACGGCGTTCCCCGGGAGGCTAACGGCGGTGGGGTTGCGACGCTGTTGCGGGGGCGCGTCCGATCGCCGCCGCGCGCCCCCGGATCAGGCCCGCTGCCACCGGTCGATCTCCCGGACCCGGGCGAGCGCCGCGGCCCGCCGGGGGCCGTCGAGTGCCGACGCCAGTGCCTGCCAGACCGTCAGATCGTCCTCGCCCCAGTGGCTGTACGCCCAGTCCCCGAGCAGGCCCGGGTCGGACCGGGCGATCAGCGCCGCCCGCAGCTGGTCCGTCAGCCGGCGCCGGGTCCGTACCACCGCGGGTGCCTGGGAGGACGGCAGCAGCGGTCCGGTGTACGCGCTGACGGCGTCGGAGACCGCGCCCGACGCCAGCCGACGGGCGACGGTCCCGAAGTCGGAGTCGACCCGGGCCGCGAGCCGGTACGGGCGCGAGCGCAGCAGCTCGGGGCCCAGGATCCCGCGCAGCCGGGAGAGTTCGGCCCGGAGTGTCACGGGCGTCACCGACTCGTCCTCGTACAGCTCCGTCAGCAGCTCGTCCCCGCCGATGCCGTCGGGTCGGCCGGCGAGCAGGACGACGATCTCGCTGTGCCGTCGGCTCAGCCGGATCCTGCGCCCCTCCACCACCAGCAGCGCCTCGTCCTGGCCGAGCGCCGACAGCTGGACGATTCCGGCCGCCGGGGGCGGGGCGAGCAGCGCCAGCTGGGTCTCGGCGGCCCGGGCGACCGCCGTGACGAACGCCAGACTGTGCGGATGGGCCAGCCGGTCACCGCCGGTGATGTCGACCGCCCCCAGCACCCGTCCGGTCGCCGGGTCGTGGACCGGGGCCGCGGCGCAGGTCCACTGCTGGACGGGGCGGCAGAAGTGCTCGGCCGCGAAGACCTGCACCGGCCGGTCGACCGTGATCGCGGTGCCCGGCGCGTTCGTCCCGGCGACCGCCTCCGCCCAGCGGGCCCCGGGGACGAAGTCCATGGCCCCGGCCCGGTCCCGGGTGGCGGACGGCCCGTCGACCCAGAGCAGCCGGCCGCCCGCGTCGCAGACCGCCACCAGATGGTCGCCGTCCCTGGCGTACGGCTCGGTCAGCTCGCGGACCAGCGGCATCACCCGGGCCAGGGGATGGCCTTCCCGATAGGCGATCAGCTCGTCGTCGGCCAGTTCGACGCCCACCATGCCCTCCGGGCTAACCCGGGCCCGGGCGGAACGCCGCCAGGAATCGGCCACCTCGGGCCGGACCGGGCGCTCGACCCGGCCCGCCGACAGATACGCGTCGTACGCCCTGCGGAGTTCGGCGATCCGCTTCCCGGGATCGGTGCCGGGTTCCAGGGCCACCCATGAATCGCTCAACTCGGCCTCCCAGACACCCATCGTGACCGAGCCGCGCGGGTGCGACAAGCCACTGACACGCTCTCAGCAACGATCCGTTCACCGGCCGTCACCGCTCGGTGCGGCCCGGTGCCGGGGGACGTACCCGGAGGCCACGGGCGCGACACCGGATCGCGGCCGAAGAGATATCACTCGTGCGAGTGGCGATTCGTTCGCGCGTGCTAAGCGCGTGAGTGGTGTGGGGGAGGGCCGGGTCGGGCGAACGGGTCAGGCGAAGTTCACCAGCCGGATGTACCGCACCCAGTCCCAGTGCGGCCCCGGGTCCGTATGAGTGGCCCCGGGCACCTCGTGGTGGCCGATGATGTGCTCCCGGTCCTTGGGGATGCCGTGGCGGTCGCAGATCGCGGCGGTCAGCGCCGCCGACCGCTCGTACAGGGCGTGGGTGAACCAGACCGGCCGGTCGATCCAGCCCTCGTGCTCGATGCCGATACTGCGGGTGTTGTACGACCAGTTGCCCGCGTGCCAGCCGATGTCCCGCTCCCGGACGCACTGGGCGATCCGGCCGTCCGCCGACCCGACCACGTAATGCGCCGAAACCCGCCGGGCCGGGTCCTGGAAGATCCGTACCGTGTCCTCGAAGGTCTCCTGCGCGACATGGACGACCACCCGGTCGATCCGGTACGACGACGGGCGGCTCGACGCCGTGAAGTTGACGGCCGCGGCGGGGCGCCACACCGCGCCGGGCTGGTCCACGGCGGCGGCACGGGTGGGATCGGACGCCGCGCGGGCGGTACCCGCCGACGGCAGCGCACCGGCGGCGGCGGCCGTCAGCGCGGCGGCCGACCGGAGCAGGTCTCGACGGTCCATGGGCTCTCCTGAGGGGCGGAAGCGGGTGGCCGCCGAACGGCGCGGGGCCGCCCCGAGGATCTCGTGTCGTCGGCCGGTTCGCCCGCAGGCCGACACCATCGGGTGTCATCCGTCACGAACACGGCGGAACGGGCCTCTCACCCGACGGGCCGATGAGCGGACTGGTCCCGGGCCGGTCCGGCGGGAGGCACTGGGCCGGTCCCGGCCGGTCCGGCCCGAGCGCATCCACCGTACGTCCGGCGGAGTCCGCGCGGAAGACGCCCGGTGCCACCTTGTACGGCGCAACGACCTCTGTCCACAGGGGAGTTGACGCGTCGCCAGGGCGGATGCCCCGGCGGATCGCGCCGTGCCGCAGGGGCGTGGGGGAGACGTGCGCGCCACCCGCGCACGCCGGGAGTGGCAGCGGACCGGCGTACCCTCCCCGGCGTGCCCCGTGCCCCGTGCCCCGTGCCCCGTTCCGCCCGCGCACGGAGACGGAGTCGATAGCGCGCCCCGTTCCGGCGCCCGCGGTCGTACGCCCGCGCGCGGGCCGCCGAGCGGCGCAAAAGCACCCCGGCGGCCCCAGAGGACCGGGACCGGGAGCCGCGCACGGCCCGTCAGCCCGTTCCCCCATCCACGCGGACCCCGAACCCCGAGCCCCACCGCTGCGGTGGGCTCAGTCGCCGTCCCCGGCCGGAGCACCGGCCGCCGCGAGCGCCGCCTCGGGGTCGCGCTCCGCCGGACCCGCCGGAACCCAGCGCGCCCGCTCCTTCCGGTACGGCCACCAGCGCCCGTCGGGCCCGTACCGCAACTGCGCGTCCGCGCCCACGACCGTCCACCGGCCCGGGCCCGCCGACCGCAGCTGAGGGCGGCCCGCCGCCGATTCCCAGGCGCCGTCCAGGGCCGCCGACGCGCGCGCCAGCTCACCGGTGTCCGGGGACCAGTCGTCGCCCAGGACGGCCAGCGCCACCGGACCGCCCGTCCGCCACGCCCGTACCGCCAGCTCCAGTTCGGCCCGGGTACGCCCGGTCGCGGCGGCCAGCCTGCCCGCGATCACCGAGCCCGGCCCCGCCCCCGGTCCGGGAACGGCGGCCGCCAGCCGTACCGCGTCCTCGTCGAACGACGGCCCCGGCTCCACGGGCCGGTCCGCGTGCCCCTCGGCCAGCGCCTCCACCAGCAGCCGGCGCGCCCGTACGGCCGCGTCCGCGGCGAGGAACTCCAGCCCGTCCGGGTCGATCCCGGGCACCGGATCCGTCTCCGTGTCCAGGGACGGCGGCAGTCCCGGCTCGTCCGGCACCGGCGGCGCGGCGGGCAGCGGCGGCAGGATGTCCCCGGCCGCGAATGCCTCCGCCGCTGGCACCCCCGCGACGGCGGGCCCGGTGTCGGGCGTACCACCGGCGGTCCCGGACGCGGCCCGGGCCGTACTCCGGGTCTGGAGTTCGTCCAGCAGCCGCCGCTCGGCCCGTCCCCGCATCAGCAGCAGCACAAAGGGATCCTGGTCCAGCAGCCGCGCCACCGTGTAGCAGAGGGCGGCGGCGTGCGGACAGAGATCCCACGAACCGCAGCCGCACTCCGGCTCCAGGTCGCCCGTCCCCGGCAGCAGCTCCACGCCCGCCGTCGCCGCGTCCTCCACCAGATGCGGCGGCATCTCCCGGTCCAGCAGGGCGGCGATATGGCCCGCCCGGTCCACCGCGGTGTCCAGGAACCGGTCCCAGTCGCCGTCGCCCAGCTCCTGGAGCAGTACGTCCACCCGGTGCCGGGTGCCGTCCCGGTCCCGTACCACCGCGGTGATCCGCCCGGGCCGCACCGAAACGGCGCCCACCGAGCCGTCCCGGGCGTATCTGCGGCCCTTCTTCAGCTGCTCCGAGTCGAGGGCCGTGGCCTCCAGTGCCCGGATCCAGGAACGCCCCCACCAGCTTTCGGCGAAGCCCCGGCCGCGCACCGGCGGCAGCGCCGCGAAGGTACGTTCCGCCCCGGGCGCCGCCCCCTCTCCGTGGTCGTACGACCCGGTCTCCGTCATCTCGTCGGTCTCGTGGTTCCCGTCCGGGCCGTCGGCCTCGTCGGCATAGATGTCGTCATAGGTGTCGTCCATGGGGGACATCAGCGGTCGGCCCCTCCTCGCAGCTCCACCAGATCCGCCAGTTCGGCGTCGGTGAGTTCGGTCAGCGCGGCCTCCCCGGCGCCGAGCACCGACTCTGCCAGCTCCCGCTTGCGAACCAGCATGTCCGCGATCCGGTCCTCGATGGTGCCCTCCGCGATCAGCCGGTGGACCTGTACGGGACGGGTCTGGCCGATCCGGTACGCACGGTCCGTGGCCTGCGCCTCGACCGCCGGATTCCACCAGCGGTCGTAATGCACCACATGCTCGGCCCGGGTCAGGTTCAGCCCGGTGCCCGCGGCCTTCAGCGACAGCAGGAACACCGGGACCTCCCCGTTCTGGAACCGGGCGACCATCGCCTCCCGTTCCGGTACGGGCGTACCGCCGTGCAACAGCTGCACCGGGACGCCACGGGCCGTCAGATGGCCCGCCAGCAGCCGGGCCATGGCCACGTACTGGGTGAAGACCAGGACGCCCGCCTCCTCGGCGAGGATGGTGTCCAGCAGCTCGTCCAGCAGTTCGAGCTTTCCCGACCGGCCCGGTACGACCGGCCGCTCCTCCCGCAGATACTGCGCCGGGTGGTTGCAGATCTGCTTCAGGGCGGTCAGCAGCTTGACCACCAGACCGCGCCGCTCCATGCCGTCCGCGTCGGCGATCGCGGCCAGCGTCTCGCGCACCACGGCCTCGTAGAGTCCGGCCTGTTCCGGTGTCAGCGACACCGCCCGGTCGGTCTCCGTCTTCGGCGGCAGCTCCGGCGCGATCCCCGGATCCGACTTGCGGCGCCGCAGCAGAAACGGCCGGACCAGGGCCGCGAGCCGGGCCGCCGCGGCCGGGTCGCCGCCCTCGGCGGCCCGCGCGTAGCGGTTCCGGAAACCGCCGAGCCGGCCCAGCAGCCCCGGGGTCGTCCAGTCCAGGATCGCCCACAGCTCGGAGAGGTTGTTCTCGACGGGGGTGCCGGTGAGGGCCACCCGGGCCTTCGCGCCGATCGTCCGCAGGCTCCGCGCGGTCGCCGAGTACGGGTTCTTGACGTGCTGGGCCTCGTCGGCCACGACCATGCCCCAGGTGACCGTCGCCAGCCGCTCGGCGTCCAGGCGCATCGTGCCGTAGGTCGTCAGCACGAAACCCGCGCCGCCGCCGTCACCGGTGAGGCCGTCGAGATCGCGGACCGCGCCGTGGAACCGGCGGACCGGAGTCCCCGGCGCGAACCTCTCGATTTCCCGCTGCCAGTTGCCCATCAGCGACGTCGGACAGATCACGAGGGTGGGACCGGCGGCCGACGGATCGGTCTGCCGGTGGAGATGGAGGGAGATCAGGGTGATGGTCTTGCCGAGCCCCATGTCGTCGGCGAGACAGCCGCCGAGACCGAGGGACGTCATCCGGTGCAGCCAGTTCAGCCCGCGCAACTGGTAGTCGCGGAGCGTCGCGGCGAGTGCGGCGGGAGCCGCGATCTCCGGCTCCCCGCCCTCCGGGTCGGCCAGTCGGTCGCGCAGCCTGGCCACCCACCCCGACGCGTCCACGTCCACCCGGCGGCCGTCCACCTCGGCCGAGCCGGTCAGTACGGCCGCCAGCGCGTCCACCGGCGTCACCTTGCGGTCCTGGCTGCGCCGGGCCCGGCGTACCTCCTCCGGGTCGACCAGGACCCACTGGTCCCGCAGCCGGACCAGGGGGCGGCCCGCCTGCGCGAGCCGGTCCAGTTCCGCCCGGGTGAGCGACTGCCCGCCGACGGCGAACCGCCAGTCGAAGGAGAGCAGGGCGTCGGCGGAGAGGAACGACGGCAGCCCTGACTCGTCGTCGCCCCGGGCCCCGCCGCCCGCGCCGTCGCCGTCGTCGTCCGGGGGGCCGACGACGGCGCGCGCGACCAGACGGCGCGCCATCCGCCGGGGCCAGTGGACCTGGACGCCACCGGCCGCCAGGGCCCGCGCGGCGTCACCGAGCAGTTCGGCGATCTCCTCGTCGGCGAGGTCGATCGCGTCCGGTACCGCCGCGTGCAGTAGCGGGGTCAGCGGCGCCCAGGACCGGGCGGCCCGGCGCAGGGCCAGCAGGGCGTCCATCCGGGCGCGCGGGCCGAAGGACGTGTCACCGCCGCCCGCCCAGACGTCGGCGGCGTCGAGCACCACGGCCGGATCGGCGACGCTGTGGATCTGGAGCACGGCCCGGAAGCCCGGTTCCGCCTCCGGGTCCGCGCCGTCGGCGGTGACCGTCTCCACCCGCAACGACAGCCGTACCCCCGCGTCGTGACCGGCCGCGATGTCCGCAGCCCAGGCCCGGGCCCCCGGCAGCTGCCGGGGCTCGTCGGCGGCGAAGGCGGGTCCGCCCAGCGCCGCGGCCGCGGCGGGGGTACGGGTCAGGGAGTCCGCGACCGCGTCCGCGAACGACCGCACCAGCCGCTCCGGCTCGGGCAGCAGCAGGGGGCCGGAGCCGTCATCTCCGCCGGGAACGAACGGGATCGCGTGCGCGGCCGGGGGCATCGACGCGGCGAGCACCCGGACGGCCTCCGCGTCGGCCGGGGTCAGCGGGCCTGCCCGCCAGGCATCGTGGTCGGTGGGGCTCAGACCGGGCAACAGCAGTCCCCGGGCCGTGAACTGGAGGGCCAGGACGGCGGCGGCGCCCCAGAACGCGGCCGAAGGGGAGGCGTCAGGGCTGGTCCGGGCCCGGGTCAGGACCGGCAGGGCGTCCCGGACGGAGAGCGTCACCGCGTCGACGGCGCACGGCCGGATGTCGTCCGTCACGACGGTGACCGGCTCGACGGTTCCGGCGGAGTGGGGCGGCGGGGTGCCGTCCGGCCGCCAGAACGCGAACCGCCCCGTCCGCGCGGGATCACCGGGGAGGAAAGTGACACGGCAGTGCGCGGGGTCGACCGCGAGCCCCGAGGGCGAAGGCGAAGAAGAGGGCGAGGCCGAAGGTGATGAGGGTGCCGAGGGTGAGGGCCGGGCGGAGGACGCGGCGGGCGTCGGGCGGGATCCGTCGGCCGGTGAGGGTGATGCCGCGGAGGATCTGTGCACAGTGATTCCGGATTCCTCAAATTTGACTACCGAGGGATGGAGTCGTTGATTGTACTTCGCGGCCACTCGGTTCGGAGGCTTGGATGCCGTGATGTCCGTCACTTCCGTAGGCGGGTGGCGCAGGTGGACGCAGTCGATGACGGCGGCCCCGGCGGAGCGCGGTGCCGCGGGGTCCCGACGATGGACATCGGTGCAGGTGAGATGGCGTACGCGGCAAACGGCTCGGGTGTACGGATCTCGGCGGGGGTGGCGCTGGCTACACCCCCGCGGTGGGGGCTTCCCCGTGGGAGGCCGGGGGATGGCGTCATGGTTCCCCGCCCTTCCCGGGGCCTACGTTTCCGGTATCGGCACCGAGCGGCCGGATTCCCTCTTCTCCGACCCGACCCGACCCGACCGATCCGGGCGGGGCCGGGCCGGGCCCTGCGCGGCGTCCTTCCGGCCCTGCTGCCCCGTTGCCTCGTCCGTCCTTGCCCGCACGGCTTTCACATCCGTCACACCCACGACGTCCGTCACCTCGGCACCGGCTGTTACCCGAGGTGACCGCAGGGGCCCGTGTCCCGGGATGCCCCGCGGTGACCGTCGACTGCTGCCCCGACCCCCGCCGACCCTTCGAGACCGGAGAGCCTCATGTCCCAGGCCACCGTCGCCGCCACCCCGCCGCCGCCCCCGGACCCGGCCCGGCCGGCCCCGCCCGGCGGTGGCCGGGCCGGTACGGACCCGGGGTCCGACGGCCCCCGCCGCTCCACCGGCAGCGATTTCGCCCCCCTCCTCCGCGTCGTGCGGGAGCAGGGGCTCCTGGAGCACCGGACGGGCTGGTACGTCCGCGGGATCGCGGTCAACCTGCTCGGTATCGCCGCGGTGATCACCGGAATGGCGCTGACCGGCGGCTCCTGGTGGGTGCTCCCGCTCGCCCCGGCGCTCTCCCTGCTCTGTGCCCGTGCCGCCTTCGTCGCCCACGACGCGGGCCACTCCCAGATCACCGCCGACCGGGGGACCGGCCGGCTGATCCAGCTGCTGCACGCCAATGTGCTGCTCGGGGTGAGCCAGGAGTGGTGGAACGACAAGCACAACCGCCACCACGCCAACCCCAATCACATCGACAAGGATCCCGATGTCGCCGCCGACGTCCTCGTCTTCACCCAGGAGCAGGCCGTGGAGCGCGGAGGCTTCCGGGGTTGGCTCACCCGGCGCCAGGCATGGCTCTTCTTCCCGCTGACCACCCTGGAGGCGATCGCCCTCAAGATCTCCGGCTTCCGCGGGGTCTTCGGGCGGAACAGGCTGTTCCGGTCGGCCCGGGCCCGGTGGGTCGAGGGCGCCCTGCTCCTGCTCCATGTGGCGCTGTATCTGACGCTGCTCCTGACGACCATGCCGGTGGGCCGGGCCGTCGTCTTCGCCCTGGTCCACCAGATGGTGCTCGGACTCCACCTCGGGATGGCCTTCGCCCCCAACCACAAGGGCATGGAAATGGTCGACGAGGAGAGCGGCCGGGGCCTGGGGCATCTGCGCCGCCAGGTGCTGACCTCCCGCAACGTCCGGGGCGGAGCGGTCACCGACTGGCTGCTGGGCGGCTTGAACTACCAGATCGAGCACCACCTCTTCCCGAGCATGCCCAGGCCGCATCTGCGGCTGGCCCAGCCGCTGGTACGGGCCCACTGCCGGGCGCTCTCCCTGCCGTACACCGAGACCGGGCTGATCGAGTCGTACCGCCGGGCGCTCTCCCATATGCACGAGGTCGGCGAACCGCTGCGGACGGACGGATAGTGGAACTGCGGCACGGGTCCGCACGTTCCACCGGACAGGAGCGGCCGAGGCCGCACGAGGAGGCGCCGAGATGTCGACACGTACGAAGATCGTCGTAGGCGGCGTGGCCGTCGGCCTGCTGCTGATCCCCTTCATCGGATTCTGGTGGGCCCTGCTGGTGGTCCTGGGCGTACCGGCCGCCGCCTATCTGGCTCTGGATCCCGGCCAGCGCCGCAGGCTGCGGAGGGTCAGCCGCAAGGAACTCAACCGCTGACGCGGTCCGGGCCCCCGGTCTTGGCGACCGGGGGCCCCGGCATGCCCGCGCGCCATCGCCCGCTCACTGTCCGCCGCCTGCCGCCTGCCGCCTTGCGACGTGTCTTCGGGTCGGCGGTGGCCATCCGCTCCCCGCCGTGGTGTCGCCTGCCGTACACCGGCCGCTCCGTCCGCCGTGAGGCACCGCGCCGGAATGGGCGTACCGGTGCCGTCGCAGGGTGGCCTCATGCCGGGCCCGGGGGGAAATGCAATCCCATCCCGGTTCCGTGAGGTGTTCCGCCGGGCGGGGGTAACGGGAGACGGCCCGGAGAAGGCGTCCGGGAAAATCCCGGCGCACATCCCGCCGGTGCCCCGCTGTCGCGCTCCGGATTTCCCGGTACGGGCGTTCCGCTGCGATGGCCGGAAAATGCGGTCGCCCCGCCCGGAAAGCGCCGTGACCGCGGTCACGCGGCGGAACGGTGACACCGTTGTCCGGCCCGCCCGGTGAATTCGGCTGGACCGCCTCGCCCGACGGGCGCCGGAGCCGCGCCCGGCATCCCCCGCTGAGCAGGAGCGACCCCGGCGCCGGAGACGCCGCCGCCGCGCGGCCGGGTGAGCCGGGAAATCACCGCGGGTACGGGGGAGCAGGCTTCCCGGCCGCAATTCACCGATCCCGGTCCGGCGGCGCGCCCGGGGCGCGAGTGATTTTCCCCGGCGTCCGTCGGGGGATATTCCGGCGGCTTCCGGTTGGGGTGCCGCGAGTGTCGCCGTTTCCGTGCTGGTACGGGGCCGGGAAGTCCGTACGGAGGCGTTCCGCCCGCCGCATGGAATATGCCGGACGGATACACGGGGCGCGACACTTCGATTCGGTGACACGGCAACACCTTGCTCTGCGCTCTGGTGTGCGAAAAGCTGGCGTTCGACACGGGGAACGCGCGCACGGGAGGGGAACAACCATGCCGCTGGACAAGGGACTCGACTGGCTGCTCGACGATCTGACGCAGCGCGTCGAACACATCAGACACGCCCTGGTGCTGTCCAACGATGGTCTGGTGACGGGGGCGAGTACGGGTCTCGCCCGCGAGGACGCGGAACATCTCGCCGCGGTCTCCTCCGGCCTGCACTCGCTCGCCCGGGGCTCGGGCCGGCACTTCCGGGCCGGCCGGGCCCGTCAGACGATGGTCGAGTTCGACCACGCCATCCTGTTCGTCACCGCGGCGGGCGACGGCAGTTGCCTCTGTGTCTTCAGCGACGCCGATGCCGACATCGGACAGGTCGCGTACGAGATGACCCTGATGGTGAACCGGGTCGGCGAACATCTGAGCGTGGCCGCCAGGCAACCCGGGCCGACCCCTTCCGACGTGCGCTGACAGCTCGTCGGCCGGGCCGGACGGACCGGCCCGCGGCCGGGTCGGCGGCGGGCCGCCCGGAGTTGTCCACAGGCTCCCGCGAGCGATGCGATACGGGGTTACGGTCGTCACTCACCGTATTCGCACTCACACGGGGGAGACGATCACCATGACCGGACAGCACCATGCCGCGCCCGGACACCGAACCGGGGACGACGCGCGTACGGCCGCCGGAGCGACGGACGGGACGCGGTCGCGGCCGGAACGGACGACGGAGCACGGGACGCCCGTCGGCCCGAGGCGGTCCGACGGCGCGCTCGGGGCGGCCGCAGCCACCACGGCCGGACCGGAAGCCCGGCCGGGCGGGCCCGGACTCACCCCGAGCGGCGCGGGCCGTGCGCTCGGCCTGCGGCCGACCGAGTGCGAACTCGCCGTCCAACTGGGCTCCGTCCGTGCCACCCGGGACGTGCCCGGCGGCCCGCTGAGGATCAGCCGGGAGGAAATCGCCCGGCTCGGCGCGGGGGACCTGGCGGACGAGGTACGACGGCGTGTCCGCACCGTCGACACGACCACGGGCGCCGAACTGATCTCGATCAGCCCCGAGCGGTTCACCCGGCTCGCCCGGACGGGCCATCTCGTCCCCGTCCGCTTCTACCTCAACCGGTACCGCTCGGTGGTCTGGCACTATCTCGCCACCGAAGTGGAGGCATTCGCCCTGGCCGAGCCGGGGATGCTCACCGGACGCGCCGAACCGGAGCTCCGGGCGCGGCTGGAGCGGGGAGAGGACCGCCGCGCCGCGAACTGGCGCGGCAAACGGCTCGGACTGCTGTTGCGGATCGCCGCCGACGGCTGGGAGCGGGCCGCGGTCGCCGCCGCGTTCCTCGATCCCTTCGGCGTCGCCGACCTGGTGCCCGACCCCTACGAGCGGTCCCACCTCGGCACCCTGCGGCCCGATATCGCGGGATACCGGCCCACGTCACCCGCCGCCCTGGCCGTCACGGAGCGGCTGATCAGGGCCGACGGGCCCGACGAGATCGCCTGGTACCGCGCCCTGCTGGGCCAGGAGCTGGCCGAGGCCAGGAGGACCAGGCCCGCACCCCGTCCGACCGCCCGGACCTCCCGGCCCGGCGGCCCACCCGTGCCCCAGCCGGGCAACCTCGGCTCCGGCTCCGGTCCCCGCTTTCCGGCACCGGCCACGAACGACGGGACCCCCTGGACCGGCCGGGTACCTTCCCCGGCCGACGGGACACTGCCTTCGGCTACGAGGAAACCGTCCGTAACCATCCGGCCGGAGCCATCGGACCGGCCGGTCCCGTCACGACCGCGGACCCGAACCAGGCCCGCGCCCGTAAGGCCCCTGTCCCCGGGCCGCAGGCTGCTCGCCGCCCTGCGGCCGGGCAGTCGGAAGCGCCCGGCGCCGGGCCCGGGGGCCCGCCGGGGCGAGGGCGGAGCGGATCAGTGCTGAGCGGCGCCGCGTGGACCGAGGGCCGCCGACTGCACGGTGGCCCCGCCCCCCTCCTGTACGGCCTGCACCACCGCCTGGTGCAGCGCACGGCTCGCGTCCTCGGACACACAGGGCGTGGGGCTGCCCGACAGGGTGAACCAGTCGGACGCGCCGCTGTACTGCACGGCGACGCGCGCCTCACCACCGGCCCAGGTGGTGTGCACAGTGAGATCCCCGGTCAAAACGCCGACTTCGTCGGTGAGCACTCCTCCGCGCCCGGAATACACTCCGGTCGTCGTCCACGATGCCCAGCTCATCCTCCCAGGCTCGCACCACGGCGGCGAATACGCGACTGTTGCGCGCCCCCGGCGGCCAAAACGGAGCGCCCGGACACCACCGGGCGACCGTGTCGGGTGCCCCCGGCGACCGAGCGGACACCCTCCGTGTAGCGCACCTGAGGGCCCGGTTAAGAAATCCTCGATGGACGCCGCGGGCCCGGCTGGGCAGATTGGTCCCGTCGTCCCGCGCGCCCGCACCTCCGACCGGACCTGTCACGGTTTGCGGTGTCCGGCCAGGCTGCCGCAGCCTGGCACTGACCGGAGCCGCGCCCCGTCCCCCATCGCTGGAGCCGCCCGATGAAGGCCCTTGTCAAACAGCACGCGGAGCCCGGACTCTGGCTCGTCGACGTACCCGAACCGGAACCGGGGCACGGTGACGTACTGATCAAGGTGCTCCGTACCGGTATCTGCGGTACCGATCTGCATATCCGCAACTGGGACGGCTGGGCCCGGCAGGCCGTCGCCACCCCGCGGATCCTCGGCCACGAGTTCGTCGGCGAGGTCGCCGCCGTCGGCCCCGACGTCGCGGATATCGCCGTCGGCGACCTGGTGAGCGGGGAAGGGCATCTGGTCTGCGGAAAGTGCCGCAACTGTCTGGCCGGGCGCCGCCATCTGTGCCGCAGCACCATCGGCCTCGGCGTCGGACGCGACGGCGCCTTCGCGGAGTACGTGGTGCTCCCGGCCGGAAACGTATGGGTCCACCGCACCCCCGTGGACCTCGACGTCGCCGCCATCTTCGACCCCTTCGGCAACGCGGTGCACACCGCGCTCTCGTTCCCCCTGGTCGGCGAGGACGTCCTGATCACCGGCGCCGGACCGATCGGGATCATGGCCGCGGCCGTCGCCCGGCACGCCGGAGCCCGCCATGTCGCGATCACCGACATCAGCGACGCCCGGCTGGAGATCGCCCGCAAGGCCGGGGCGCATCTCGCGCTCAACGTCTCCGAGCACCCCGTTGCCGAGGCCCAGCGCCGACTCGGGCTGAAGGAGGGCTTCGACATCGGCCTGGAGATGTCCGGCCGGCCCGAGGCCCTCCGCGACATGGTCGACAACATGACCCACGGCGGCCGGATCGCCCTGCTCGGCCTGCCCGCCGAGGAGTTCGCCGTCGACTGGTCGAAGATCGTCACCTCGATGATCACCATCAAGGGAATCTACGGCCGGGAGATGTTCGAGACCTGGTACGCGATGACCGTACTGCTCGAAGCCGGACTCGACCTCGGCCCGGTGATCACCGGCAGCTACGGCTACCAGGACTTCGAAGCCGCCTTCGACGAGGCCGCCACCGCCCGCAGCGGAAAGATCATCCTCGACTGGACCGCCTGACCGGCCCCTCCGCCGCTGACTCGTCCGCCGCCCCCGGCCGGCCCGCCGACTCCGGACCGGTCCGGGCGAACCACGTGACCACGTGATCCCGTCCTCCTAGGGAGACCCCCTGATGTTCAGCTCCGTCCGCGACGACCTCCGTACGACCCTCGACGGGATCCGCGACGCCGGACTCCACAAGCCCGAGCGGGTCATCGACACACCCCAGGGCGCCACCGTCGGCGTCACCACCGGCCCCGGCGGCGACGGCACCCGCGAGGTGCTGAACTTCTGCGCCAACAACTACCTCGGACTCGCCGACCACCCCGAGGTCGTCGCCGCCGCGAAGGACGCCCTGGACCGCTGGGGCTACGGCATGGCGTCCGTCCGCTTCATCTGCGGCACCCAGGACGTCCACAAGCGGCTGGAGGAACGCCTCTCCGCCTTCCTGGGCCAGGAGGACACCATCCTCTACTCCTCCTGCTTCGACGCCAACGGGGGCGTCTTCGAAACCCTCCTCGGCCCCGAGGACGCGGTGATCTCCGACGCCCTCAACCACGCCTCCATCATCGACGGCATCCGCCTCTGCAAGGCGTCCCGCCACCGCTACGCCAACCGCGACCTGGCCGAGCTGGAGCAGCGGCTCAAGGAGACCCAGGACGCCCGCCGACGGTTGATCGTCACCGACGGCGTCTTCTCCATGGACGGCCATGTCGCCCCCCTCGCCGAGATCTGCGACCTCGCCGACCGCTACGACGCCATGGTGATGGTCGACGACTCCCACGCCGTCGGCTTCGTCGGCCCCGGCGGGCGCGGCACCCCGGAGCTCGCCGGGGTCATGGACCGGGTCGACATCATCACCGGCACCCTCGGCAAGGCCCTCGGCGGCGCCTCCGGCGGCTATGTCGCCGCCCGGGCCGAGATCGTCGCCCTGCTCCGTCAGCGCTCCCGCCCCTACCTCTTCTCCAACTCCCTCGCCCCGGTGATCGCCGCCGCCTCCCTGACCGTGCTCGATCTGCTGGAGACCGCCGGTGACCTGCGCCGCCGGCTCGCCGACAATACGGCGCTGTTCCGCCGTGAGATGACCGAAGCGGGCTTCACCATCCTCCCCGGCGACCACCCCATCGTCCCCGTGATGATCGGCGACGCCGCCGAGGCGGGCCGGATGGCCGATCTCCTCCTGGACCGGGGCGTCTACGCCATCGGCTTCTCCTACCCGGTGGTGCCGATGGGCCAGGCGCGGATCAGGGTCCAGCTCTCCGCCGCCCACACCACCGAGGACGTCCGGCGGGCCGTCGCCGCCTTCGTCTCCGCCCGCGAGGCGCTGACCACCGGCTGAGGGCTGGCAGGATGGCGGGGTGATCGACCCCCGACGGCTGCGCATCCTGCGGGCCGTGGCGGACCACCGTACGGTGACCGCCGCGGCCGCCGCTCTCTATCTGACCCCCTCCGCCGTCTCCCAGCAGCTCAGCGCCCTGGAGCAGGAGACCGGACACACCCTGCTGATCCGCGGCGGCAAGGGCGTCAGGCTCACCCCGGCCGGGGAGATCCTGCTCACCCACACCCATGCGATGCTCGCCCGGCTGGAGCGCGCCGAGTCGGAGCTGGCGGCGTACGCGGACGGCACCACCGGCGCCGTCACCGTGGCCGCCTTCGCCACCGGCATCACCGAACTCGTCGCCCCCGCCCTGCGGGCCCTGGCCGACGGGCACCCCGGGATCCGGATCCGGGTCCGGGACGCCGAGGGCGACGAGAGCCTGCCCCTGGTCCTCGACGGCGAGGCCGATATCGCGGTCGCCGTGGAGTACCGGGGGGCGCCGGGCCCCGACGACCCCCGGCTCTTCCGGGTACCGCTGCACGCGGAGCCGTTCGACGCCGTACTCCCGGCCGGTCATCCGCTGGGCGAGCTGGCCCGGATCGAACTCGCCGCACTCGCCGACAGCGACTGGATCGGCCCCCACCCCGGCAACCCCTGCCACGACATGGTGATCGGCGCCGGCGAACGGGCCGGGTTCACGCCCCGGCTGATCCACTCCTCCGACGACTTCCACGCCCATGTGGCGCTGGCCGCCGCCGGGGCGGGCGTCGCGCTCGTGCCCCGCTCGGCGCTGCGCGGTACCGAACTGCGGGGCGCGGTCGTCCGGCCCGTCACCGGGCCCGCCGCGACCCGCCGGGTCTTCGCGGCGGTCCGCCGGGGAGCCGAGAACCACCCCCTGTTCCGCCCGGTCCTGGACGCTCTGCGCACAGCCGCGACCGGCCTCGGCACCTCCTGACACCCCGCGAAACGGCCCGGAGCGTCACCCGTCCCCGGCCCCGCCCGGGTCCGGTGCCGTAACCGGACGCGACCGTGCCATATCCGGTCCGCTCCCCGCCGTGCCGGTCCGCCGGACTCGCACGGTGGACCGTGCGGGGCTCGGCGGGATCCGGCGGAGACGGCCCGGGTCAGCGCGACGGAGCCAGCGCCGCCTTGAGGCCCGCATCCAGACTGTAGGAGGCACCCTCCCGGTAGGCGCGTTCGTACACCGCGTCTCCGGCGGCCTCCCGGGCCTGCCGCTCGCACGCCTCCCGGACCGCCCGCAGCTCGGGCGTGCCCCGCTGCGGATGGCCGACCGTACTCCAGAACGCCTGCCCGGTGCCGTACACCTGGCCGACGCGTTCGCCGTCGCCCGCCGCCGCGATCGCCGCCGCCAGCGCGTCGAGCCCCAGGGCGATACCGAAGTTGTCCCCTATCCCGTGCTTCCCCTCCAGCATGTTCCTGGCATGGGTCGCCGCCGCCCGCGCGTCCCCGGCGAAGAGCGCGATCAGACTCAGCTGGTAGTCGAGATAGGCGCGGGTCCACGACTCGCCCCGGTCCACACAGCCCGCCCGCAGCCGCAGCGCCAGTTCCCGGGCCTCCTCATGGCGCTCAAGACCGGTGAGCGCGAAGACATGGACGAGATGGCAGCGCAGCCGGGACGCCGATTCGAAGGGCTGCCCACCCGCCGCGCGCAGCGTTTGCACGGCCGTGGCCTCGGCGTCCAGCGGGCTCCCGGTCAGCAGATCGATCAGCCCCGACAGATAGGCCGCCGCCAGGACTCCCTCCGCGTTCTGGTCGGCCGCGGCCGACAGGGTGCACGAGTCGCTCACCGCCCGGGCGTAGGTGTAGTCGCCCTGAAGGGTGACGGTCACCCCGAGGGCCCAGAGCCCCCGGGTGCGGTCGGGCCCCGGTTCGGGGTGGGCGTCGAGGGTCTGCTGGAGATAGTCCCGGGCCTCGTGGAGATGGCCGCAGCAGCTCCAGAAGAAGCCCACGTATCCGGCCAGCCGCAGGGCCAGTTCGGGGGAGTGGGTCAGGAAATGGTCGAGCGCCGAGCACAGTTCGTTGTGCACGGCGCTGATCCGGCGGTACCACCGGGCCTGCTCCGGGCCCAGCCACTCGCGGTCCGCGTCCTCGGCGAAGCGTAAGAAGTGCTCGGCGTGGCGCCGGGCCAGGACGGTGTCCTCCTCCAGGGCGCGCAGCCACAGGGCGCCGTACTCCCGGATGGTGTCCAGCATCCGGTAGCGGATGCCGTCGCCGTCCGGCGTCTTGACGACCCGCAGTACGGAGATGGCTACCAGCCGCTCCAGCAGCGGACCCAGCGTCGACGCGTCCAGCGGCCCGCCGCCGCAGACGGCCAGCGCCGAGGTCTCGTCGAAGTCCCCCCGGAAGACCGTGAGCCGCGCCCAGAGCAGCCGTTCGAGTGGGGCGCACAGTTCATGACTCCACCCGATCGTGGTACGCATCGTCCGGTGCCGTTCCGGCCGTACGGAGCTTTCGTCCTCCGCCTCCAGAACGTCGAACCGCGAGGTCAGCCGCTCGGCGACCTCCGCGACACCGGCTCGTGCGGCATGGGCGGCGGCCAGTTCCAGGGCGAGCGGGATGCCGTCCAGCCGACGGCAGATCCACCGGGCGGCGGTCGCCCCGTCCAGCCCGGCGAACCCGTCCGGGGTGTGACCGGCGCGCCCCGGCCCCGCCGCGCCCCCGGGTTCCCCCGGGGGAGGGATGAAGCCGCCCGCGGCCAGCACGCGCTGGGTGAACAGCTCCAGCGCGTCGGGTCCCTCCAGCGGCAGCGGTTCGACGTCGATCAGCCGCTCGTCGTCCAGGCCCAGCGGCTGACGGCTGGTGGCGAGCACCGTCAGCCCGGGGACCGCGGTCAGCAGATCCCCGACCAGGACCCGGCAGGGGTCGACCAGATGCTCACAGGAGTCGAGTACCAGCAACAGCCGTTTCTGCGCGAGCCATTCGCAGAGGGCGTCCACCGGCATCCGGGGCGTATGGTCCGCCAGATCACAGGCGTCGGAGACCGTGGCGAGCAGCAGCCGGTCGCCGTAGAGCGGGGAGAGTTCGGCCCAGGCGACGCCGTCGGGGAACCCCTCGGCGACCTGATGGGCGGCGCGTAGCGCCAGCCGTGATTTACCGACGCCGCCGGGTCCGACGAGGGTGACGATGCGGTGCTTCCTCAACGCCCGGTCCAGCCGGAACAGTTCCCAGTTCCGTCCGACGAAACTGGTCGATTCCTCGGGAAGGTTGCCCAACACGCGCCCATTGTTGCGCACCTTCGGGCCTCGTGGCCCAGCCACCGAATCGGGGAATCGCCGTGGCGGGCCGAATGCGGCGGGAAATCGCCGCCCGGCGGCCGGAGGCCGACGGCATTCCGGCCGTGTCCGCGTCAGCCGGAGGGCGCCGGCGGCGCGCGCTTGCAAATATGCCGCGTCTGCAATTATTGTTCACGCAGACAAGATGCGTAAGCAATCGATGGGGGACCGCTGTGCCACTCGCCCTTCTCGCCCTGGCTGTCGGGGCCTTCGGCATCGGCACCACCGAGTTCGTGATCATGGGGCTGCTGCCCGAGGTCGCCGGGGCCTACGGGGTCTCCATCCCGCTCGCCGGATGGCTCGTCACCGGCTACGCCCTCGGAGTGGTGATCGGGGCGCCCCTGATGACCGCCCTCGGCGCCCGCGTCCCGCGCCGTACGGTGCTCGCCGTGCTGATGGGGCTCTTCGTGGCGGGCAATCTGCTCTCCGCCCTCGCGCCCGCCTTCTGGGTGATGCTCACGGGCCGGGTCGTGGCATCCCTCGCCCACGGGGCCTTCTTCGGGATCGGGGCGGTCGTCGCGGCCGATCTCGTGGATTCCCGGCGCAGGGCCGGGGCGATCGCCCTGATGTTCACCGGGCTGACGGCCGCCAATGTCGTCGGGGTGCCGCTCGGGACGTACGTCGGCCAGGAGGTCAGCTGGCGGCTCACCTTCCTGCTGGTCGCCGCCGTGGGGGTGATCGGACTGCTGGGCGTGGTGCGGCTGGTGCCGGACGTTCCCCGGCCGGAGGGCGTCCGACTGCGCGACGAGGTCGCCGCCTTCCGCAACGTCCAGGTACTGCTGGCCATGGCGATGACGGTGCTCGGCTTCGGCGGGGTGTTCGCCTCGATCACCTACATCGCGCCGATGGCCACCGAGGTCACCGGTTTCGGGGACGCCTCGGTGACCTGGCTGCTGGTGCTCTTCGGGACGGGCATGGTCATCGGGAACCTCGTCGGCGGACGCCTCGCCGACCGGGCTCTGATGCCGGTGCTCTACGGGTCGCTGGGCGGCCTCGCCCTGGTGCTGGCCCTGTTCGCGGTGGCCGCCCAGTACCGGCCCGTCGCCGCGGTGGCCGTGGCGCTGATCGGCGCGTTCGGCTTCGCCACCGTACCGCCGCTGCAGAAGCGGGTCCTCGACCAGGCGGCTGCCGCCCCCACGCTCGCCTCGGCGGTCAACATCGGGGCGTTCAACCTGGGCAACGCGATCGCGGCCTGGCTCGGCGGTCTGGTGATCGCGGCCGGGTTCGGCTACACCGCGCCCAACTGGGTGGGCGCGGCGCTCGCCGCGTCGGCGCTGGCCGTCGCCGTGCTCTCCCGCCGCCTCGAACTGCGCGCCGCCGCGCCGAGCCGGATCGTGGCCGGGGTCGGGGGAGTCGCTGCGGCCGAAGCCGTGACCCCGGCCGCCGCCGGGGACGGCCGCCCCGCGAAATGACGGCGGAGGGCGGCGGCACCCCGTCACCAGGGGTGCCGCCGCCCTCCGCCGAGAGGGGCCGGGGGTCCGGTCAGGGTGCCGCGGGCACCGGTGGCACGGTGAGGGTCGGGACGGTGACCGACGGGACCGGCGCCGCCGGGACGGTCACGTCGGGGACGGTGACGTCCGGCAGGCTCACCTGGGGAACCGTCGGCACGGCCGATGTGGTCGCCGGGGTCGACGTGGCGGGTACGGACGGCGAGGACGCCCCCGGGAGGGTGGTCCCCGAGCTCGCGGCGGTCAGGGCCGCGACGAGGTCCGCAACCGCCTGCTCCACCGCCTCGGTCGAACCGGTGCCCCCGGCCGCCGCCGCCACCAGCTCGGCCAAGGACTGCTGCAGCTCCGCCACCGTCGCGTCGAGTGCGGTCGTGGCCGGATCCGCCTCGGCCGCCGGTACGAGCGCCGGGGCGCGGGGCGGGGAGTCGGCGGCCGACGCGGCACCGGCCGCCGTGAGTACGAGGGCGGCGCACAGGGCGGGGGCCACGAGCGCGCGCGTCACGGGTGCGAGACGCATACGGATTCCTTCCGGAGGCGGGTGGGACGGACTCTCGCACTCACCGTGTGAAGGCGGTCGACGCGCCGCAATCGGTGACTGTTCCGCCGGACGGGTGACCCCGCGCCCGGCCCAACCTTCTGACCTGGGAACTCGTCGTGGCGCTCGGGCGCCACCCGGGTACGGCGTCCGGGTGATTACCCCGCGCCCCGGCCCGGCGGAATCCCGGCGCCCGTTGTTTCGGATCGTTCCGCCCGACCGCTATCCATAAGGAACATATAAGGGCAAAATGGAAGGGCGCGGCATCGGTGTCGCGTAGTTCGGTCCGACGCGCAGGACGCACCGTCGAAGGAGGCGAGTCGTATGGCCGACGTCTCACACAGGGGAGATCTGGCGGGTCATCCCGACATCACGGAGATGCGGGACCGCTATGCCCGCGTACTCGGCGGGCGCGATGTCGCGCTCGTGGACGGCCCGGTGTTCCTGGTCGGCCTGGCGTGCGCGGTGTCCCCGTGGATAGTTCACTTCTCGGGCAGTCAGCCCGCCCTCGCGACCCACAACCTCATCATGGGTGTCGCGATCGTCGTGCTCGCCCTCGGGTTCACGGTCATGCCCCAGCGGATGTACGGCCTGAGCTGGGCCATGTGCGTGATGGGCGCGTGGATGGTCATCGCGCCGTGGATCGTGGGCAGCAACCCCGACAAGGGAGTCATCTGGACCAACGCCGTGCTCGGCGGTCTGACCTTCCTGCTCGGGCTCGCCTGTACGGCCGCCGCCATGAGAAGCGGCCGGGAGCGGCACGGCTGACCCCGTACGACCCCGTACCGCCGCTGTTCCCCGCCGCCGCGCGGGCCCGGAGCGGACGACAGGTCCCCGACAGCACCCTGTCCGCTCCGGAGCCGCCGGCCGGGACCCCGGCGGTACGGACCGGACGCGCACCGGCCGGGCCGGGTCCACCCCCGTGGCGGACCCGGCCCGTGACGGTCCGGCCTCCCGCGCCGGGCCGTCGCCGGTCTCCTCGCGGAGCGCGCGCCCCCGTCAGGAGTCGCGGAAGGAGTCCCGGAGCGACCGGCCGCGCGCCGACCGGCCCCGCGCGCTCTCCAGCAGCGCCCGGACGCGCTCCCCGGCCTGGTCGGGATCCTTGACCGGGGTGGGAAACGCCAGCCGGGCGTCCTCGTGCCCCTCGGCGTACTCCAGCCGGAGCGTGATGCCGTACCGGTCCATCGCCAGCGGCAGAGCCCGGCGCACGGCGGCCGGATCGCGCGGCCGCGTCAGGCGCAGCAGCAGTTCGACCAGATCGCCGTGATCATCCGTCATATGCGTGAGCATCCCCGCCTCGCAGGTCGCCAGCGGATCGCTCTCGGCCTCCATCAGCTCCCACAGCCCCACCGGGGTCCGCTCGCCCGCCCGGTCCAGCACGGCCCGGCCGAACTCCATACAGCGGCTCCCGTCCGACCCCCGGTGCTCCCCGGGCGGCAGCAGCCGGCCCGCCAGCAGCACCCGGGCCCTGACCCGGTCCCGCACCGGAGTCGGCGCGATATCGGTGAATTCCAGCGTCGCCGGTACCGATCCGGGGCTCTCGGGCCCGCCGTCGGCGGGTGCGGGGTGGAGATGGATGTGCTCCGTACCGCCGGTGCCGCCCAGCCGGGACACCTCGGTACGCCCCTCGTCCGTCACCACGGTCATCGAGTCCGCGGCGGTCAGGATCGTTCTGATCCGCTCCGCATTCGTGGGCTCGGCGAGAGGGGCGTTGAACCAGCGCATGCGGATACTCCACACCATCAGGGGAACTTAGGTTTGCCTAACCTAAGCCCGAAGGGGGTGTGTCGCCAACCCCGCGGACGGCGCGCCGTCCGCCGGGGGAGTGCGCCCGCCCGCCGACGGCGGTCCGGCCGGGACCCCGAAAGGGCCCCGCGCGGCCGTCCTCAGGCGGCGAGCGGGCGGACGGTCACCGGCATTCCGGGCGCCTGATGACCCCCGCTGGCCAGCATCCTCACCTCGCCCCCGGCGCTGATCTCGGCCCGGACGATGCCGCTGTCGTCCTCGTACACCGGATGGCCGCCCGCCCCCGCTCGCTCCGTCCGGTGCACCACGACGACATCGTCCTCGACCGCGGACGCGCGGAAGACGAGTTCGTAGACCTCTGCTTGTTCCATGGGTTCCATCGGCCCTCCTGAACAGGGTCGCCCGCCTCCATGGTCGCGCGGCGAGGCCCTCGGCGCACCCAGCGCCCGGCGCGCGCGGGCGGAGCGCGCCGTCCTCGTACGCCCCGATCGCACTCCGGCGCGCCGCTGCCGCGTGCCGATACACCGGTGCGCCCGCACCCGTACCGCACCCGTACGCGAACCCGAGCCCGCACCGGGGCCGGGCGCCGTCCCTCCCCCCAGTGGGCGGTCACCAGGTCTCGGAGCCCTCGCCCCGCGGTACCGCCCGGGCCGCCCCGCTGCCGCCCCGCAGCCGCAGCGCCAGCGGAGGGAAGAGCAGGACGGACACCATCGCCGCGCCCACCAGCGCGGCCGACTCCCCGGACGTCACGGTCCCCTGGTCCAGCCCGATGGTGGTGATGGCCACCACCAGCGGCAGACAGGTGGCACAGAACAGCGTCAGCGCCCGGCGGTCGGCCCGGCCCAGGTCGCGGGGTGCCAGCAGCGCCACCGGAAGCCCCCGTACGACCAGGAAGAGCACCAGGAACAACGGCAGCAGCGCCAGGGCGCGGCCCCCGGAGAGCAGGGCCGCCAGATCGAACTCGATCCCGGTGACCACGAAGAACAGCGGCACCAGGAACCCGAAACCGAGGGCCTCGATCCGGCCCAGTACCTCCGGGCCGCTCTCCGGCGCCGCGCGGTCGAGGACGATCCGGGTCAGCACCCCCGCCGCGAACGCCCCCAGCAGGGTGTCCAGACCGAACACGGCCGACAGCGCCAGCATCGACACCAGGAGCAGCATCACGAACCGGACGGCGAACTGGCCGCTGCTGTACAGGGTCTCGGTGATCACCCGCGAGAACCACGGCGGGCGCGGCCGGAGCGCCCAGAGCACTGCGAGCCCCGTCACCACGGCGAAGCCCACCAGCAGTGCCACCGACTCGGCCGGTCTGCGGCCGCTCAGCAGTACCGCCATGGCGATCACGGGCCCGAACTCGCCGACGGCGCCGAACGCCAGCGTCACCGTCCCGAACCGGCCCTTCAGACCGCCCGAGTCCCGCAACACCGGCAGCACGGTCCCCAGCGCCGTACTGGTGAGAGCCGTCCCGATGACGACCGCCCGCGCTGTATCGCCACCGGCCAGGCCGAGGGCGACGCCCAGGCCGAGGGCGAGCGCCACGAGCCAGGCCCACAGCGCCCGCCGGAGCGTGTCGCCGCGGACGGCACCCCAGTCGATCTCGTACCCGGCGAGGAAGATGAGCATGGCGAGGCCGAGCCGCGAGAGGGTGTCGACGACGGCGTCCGGCTCGGCCCAGCCGAGGACGTCGGGCCCGATGAGGATCCCCAGCACGATCTCGAAGACGACCAGCGGGACCCGGATCCAGTGCCCCGCCGCACGGGCCAGCAGGGGCGCCAGCACGGCCGCCGCCATGATCAGGATCAGTGTCTCCGGGCGCATGGGCCTGTGTGTACCAAAGATCCGGATTCATCGGGACGCGCCGCGCGGGGGAGGCTCAGGCCCCCGGCTCCTCCAGGCGCCGCAGCCGCTCCGCGTCGTCCGTCCGGGGGCAGGTGGCGCACGCCGCGTCGGGCTTGATCGCGTAGTAGAGGCAGCATCCCCGGCGGGTCCGGGTCGGATAGCTCCGCCCGTCACGGCCCGTCAGCCGGCGGAAGTCGGCCCCGCCGTGGAACGGGCCGACCGGTCCGGGCAGCAGCAGTCCTGCCTCGTACACGGCCCGCTCCTCGTCGCCCAGCATTCGGCCGGTATGCCAGACGGCGGAGACCAGATCGTCCCCGACCATGCCCCACAGCGCCCTCGGCCCCCGGCGCAGCCGGGGTCCGAGCGCCGCCAGCAGCGGCCGTACGTGATCGGCCACGGTCTCCCGCAGCCGCTGGCGCAGCGCGTTCTCGTCCGGTGCCACCGTCACCCCCGGCAGCCCGGCCGCCGGATCGTCGGGCAGGCAGACGAAGGGCCCGGGTACGACGGCGGGACCGGCGGCCGTCCGGCTGAACCGGATGTCCTCGGGGCGTGCCAGCGGCACCCGGCGCTCCAGATACCAGGGCCCGGCGATCAGCAGGCACACCGCCCACAGACAGGCGTGCAGCGCGCGGGACGCCACCACGTCCGGCCGGGCGTGGCGGCCGTGCAGCTCCTCGATCCCGGCCGCCTCGGCCGCCAGGAAGCCCTCCAGCAGTTCGGGGTGGCAGGCGAGTTCGGCTCCCGAGGTCCAGCCCTGGCGGGCGGGGGAGCGGACCGCGGCCACCTCGATCCTGGGCGTCGCCCCGCAGACCGCGGCGAGCCTGCGGTAGGTGGAGTCCATCAGGGTGGAGCAGCTGAGCGCAGCTCCGGCAGGTGCGGGCGCCGGGGCCAGAGGCACGGGGACTACTCCTCACGGGACGGAACGCGTTCGCGGTGCCCGGCCCGAAGGCCCCGCGCGGGGCGGCGCCGGGGCGGTGGCGTACCACGGGGGATGAGCCGTGGGGCACCGGTGGACGGCGGGGGACGCGAAACGGACGTGCGGCGGAACGAAAATGCGACAGAACTACCGGGCTGTGGAGCGGTGAAACGGCTGAAACGACAGACGGTGACGCGGTCAAACGGCGAAACAGTGAGAACGGCGGAACAGGCACGCGAAGGTGCGACAAGCGGTGATAAAGCCATACGGCGATTCGGCGAAACGAAGGTACGGCGAAACGGCGATGACGCATCAGCGATACGCCGAATCGGTGGTACGGCGCGTCGGTGGTACGGCGGCCCGGAATGCGGGCGGAGTGATGAAGGTAAGGCTCACCTTAACCACATCGTCCTACGGTGTGCGAACTGAGCCCACGACACGCGGAATTGGCGCGGTTAGGGGTGCCTAACCTAAGCTCCGGCGCATGATCCAGAGCGACCGGACCGCCGCCCGCCGGGCCGATCCGCGGGACGGACGCCCGGTCGCGCCCACGGCCCTCCGCGGGCCCGGAGCGCCCGCCGCGCCGACCGCCGCCGCAGCCGCCGAACGGGACCCCGTCCCGCCCGCCCCGGCCCGCGAACGGTCCGCCGAGCCCGCCCGGCCCGCTGCTCCGGCTCTCCCCCGTCCCCTTCCCAGCACCTGGGCGCGCGGAAGTATTTCACCCATGCAGACCACACAGATCCGTCAGTTCCCCCCGGAAGGACCGTCCCCCCGGCCGCGGTCCGGCGACCACCACGGCCCGCCCGCCGGACGGCGGCTCCACCTCCTCGCCCTCAACCCCACCGACTCGGTCTCCGAGGGCTTCCTCCCCGCCGCCCGCGCCCTCGGCCTCGACGTCACTCTGCTGACCGACCAGCCCGCCGCCCACCGCGACCGGCACCCCGGCCTCGACGTCGTCGAATGCGACGTCCGCGACCACCACGCCGTCATCAGCGCCGTCGCCGCCCGCCCCGCCCCCGACGCCGTCTTCAGCAACAGCGACCACCTCCAGGCCACCACGGCCCTGGTCGCCGACTGGTTCGGCCTCCCCGCCAAGGACTGGCGGGCCGCCCTGCGGGTCAAGGACAAGGCCCAGATGCGCCGCGCGCTCGCCGCCACCGGACACGCCGTCCGCAGTGTGGAGCTGGCGGCCGGTCAGGACCCGGCCGCGCTCACCGCCGTCCCCTACCCCTGCGTCCTCAAACCGCGTGAAGGCGTGGCCAGCGAAGACGTCGTCCATATCGCCGACGAGACCGAGTTCCACCGCCGCTGCGCCGAGATCAGGACCCGGCGCCCCGGCGCCGCCCTGGTCGCCGAGGAGTACCTGCCCGGCGCCCTCGGCACCCTGGAGACCCTCGGTGACGGCGACCGCCTCCATGTCATCGGCGGATTCCGGACCGAACTCTCCCCACTCCCGTACTTCATCGAGGAGCGGCTGACCTACGAACCGGCGCACCCCGCCCCCGTCGTCGCCCAGGTCCTCGACGCCCTCGCCGTCCTCGGTGTCGGCTTCGGCGTCTGCCACACCGAATTCGTCGTCCACCGGGGCCGGGCCCGGATCATCGAGGTCAACTACCGGGCCATCGGCGACCAGTGCGATCTGCTCCTCGAACGACTCATCGGCATCCCCCTCTTCCAGTACGTCCTCCGCGTCCACCTCGGCGAGGCACTCCCCGCCGACCTCGGACTGCGCACCGGCGGCGCCGCCCGGTTGGACTATCCGCTGGCCGACCGGGCGGGCACCCTCACCGCCGCCCCCGGAGCCGCCGACCTCACCCTCGGCGACGTCACCCTGACCTACCGTCCGACCCGGGCCGTCGGCGAGACCCACCCCCTCTACGGCACCAACCGCGACTTCCTCGGCATCGTCCGCGCCCTCGGCCCCGACCAGCCCTCCGTCGACCGCGCCGTGGCCGGCTTCCTCGCCCGGCAGAGCTGGGAGATCACCCCGTGACGGACGCCCCCACCCTCCTCGGCGTCCTCGACGCACTGCTCCGGGAGGACGCCGCCGGCCTCCGGAGCCGTACCACCCGGATCGAACTGCCCGACGGCTCCTGGCTGCGGCTGCCCGCCCCCGGGGACGCCCTGCTGCTGCCCGTACGCACCACCGCGCCCGCGTTCCAGTACGGCACCCAGGTCCGGCTGCCCCTGCTCCGCCGCGAATCCGACGGCACCGAACTCACCGGCCCCGCCGCCGTCCTCGGCGCGCTCGCCGCCGTCGCCGACCCCCGCGACCGGCCCGGCTTCGCCGCCCTGGAGGCCGAATGCCGACAGGCCGACGCCACCGTACGGCTGCACCGCGCCACCGACGAGGCCGTCCGGCACGACCTCGGCGAACGGTACGGACCCGACCCCGCCCACTGGACCGGCCCCGCCGCCGCGCTCGCCTTCGACACCCTCGCCGCCCGGATCGACCACCCCGTCCACCCCACCGGACGAGGCCGCGCCGGATTCACCGAGACCGAGCTACGGGCCTACGCCCCCGAATTCCACCCCCGGTTCCCCCTCCGCTGGCTCGCCGTACCCCACGAAGCCGTCACCGCCACCGGCCGGTTCGACGACATCTGCCCGCCCCCCTCCGCCCTCGGCCTGCCCCACCACCTCGACACCACCCACCGCACCCTGCCCGTCCACCCGCTCACCGCGGGCGCGCCCCTGCGCCGGGCCCTGGACGCCACCGGACTCACCGGCCGGGCCCACCTCGCCGACCTGCCCCACCACGACGTCGTCCCCACCCTCTCGACCCGGACCGTCTCCCTCGTCCACGACCCCGCGGTCCACCTCAAGATGCCGCTGGCCACCGCCACCCTCGGCGCCCTCAACCGGCGCACCATCAAACCCGGCACCCTCGTCGACGGCGCCGCCGCCCAGCGGCTGATCACGGCCGTCGCCGACCGCGAACCCCGGTTCCGCCACACCGTCCTGCACGCCGACGAAACCGGCTGGGCCCACGCCGGACACGAACTCCTCGCCGTCCTCGTCCGCCGGCCGCCCCCCGGACTCGACCCCGGCACCACCACCGCCGTCCCCCTCGCCGCCCTGCTCGCCCCCGCGCCCGGCGGCGGACTCGTCGTCGACCGGCTCGCCGACCGCTTCCACGGCGGCGACCCCCTCGCCCTCCTCGACGCCGTCCTCACCCTCCTCTTCGACTGGCAGACGACCCTGCTCGGCTACGGCATCGCCCTCGAATCCCACCAGCAGAACATCACCCTGCTCTACGACACCACCGCCCCCCACGGCACCGGCGGCCCCCGCCTCCTCCTCAAGGACAACGACGGCCCCCGCATACACCCCGGCCGGCTCCGCGCCGCCCTCGGCGACGCGGCCGAGGCGACCGGCGTCTTCGAGACGTCCCGCTTCGACGACCGGCGCATCGTCACCGACGACGACCGCGCCCTGCTCGACCTGTTCACCACCATCACCGTCCATCTCTGCGCGGGCGCCTACGCCTTCGGGCTCGCCCGCCGCGGCCATCCGCCGCTCGACCGGCTGCTCGGCCTGATACGGGACCGGCTCGCCGAGGCCGCAGAGCGCCTCGGCACGGGCCCCGGAGAGATGGGGGCGCTGCTGCGCGCCCGGGTGCTGGACGCGGCCCGACTGCCCGTCAAGGCCATGGTCACGGCGGGCACCCTGCTGGCCAAGGAGAGATCAGGCGCATTGGACATCAACAAGCACTACACCACCGGACCCAACTACCTGCTGCGGGGGAGTGACCCTCGATGACCAGCACCACATCCGACCGCCCCACCCCCTTCGCCGGGCCCCCGGCCAAACTGCCCACCCCCGAGGAGGCCGTCACCCACACCCTGCTCAACTGCCTCCTCCGGGAGGTCTCGGGACCCGAACGCCAGACCGCCGTCAGCGGCGGACGGCTGCTGCTGCGGCTGCCGCGCGCCGGAGTCCTCCTCCGGGTCGCCCTGCGCCGTACGTCCCTGCTGGGCGCCCACCGCTTCACCGGACCCGTCACCGAGGAACGCGACGGCCACTGGTCCGCCGTCAACTGGCGGCGCCTCGCCGAATACACCCACACCGAACTGTCCCTGCGCACCGGCGTACCCAACGACGAGTTCCTCGGCCAGATCACCGCCAGCCACCGAGGCGTCTCCTCCGCCCTGCGGGCCCTGCCCCACCCCGGCGCCACCGGCGCCGACCACCGGCTCGCCGCCTACCTCGCGTCCGAGCAGTCCCTCGCCCTCGGCCACCGCTTCCACCCCACGCCCAAGGCCCACAGCGGCGACCCCGCCACCTGGTCCAGCTACGCCCCCGAGGCCGGGGTCTCCTTCCCACTGCGACTGCTCGCCGTCCGCGACCACCTCGTCGCCGAGGAGCACGCCGACCCCGAACCGGGACCGGCCGTCCGGGCCCTCGACCGGCTCGCCCCCGTACCGCCCGGCTACCGGCTGCTCCCCGCCCACCCCTGGCAGTACGGCGAACTCGGCCCGGCCCTCGCCCCCCTCATCGCCACCGAAGACATCCTCGACCTGGGCACCGGCCGCCGCCGCTTCACCCCCACGGCCTCCGTCCGCACCCTCTACGACGGCGAGACCTTCCTCAAATTCAGTCTCAACGTCCGCATCACCAACTGCCTCCGCAAGAACGCCGCCTACGAACTCTCCGGCGCCGTCGCCCTCACCCGGCTGCTCGGCCCCGCCCTCGGCGACCTCGCGGAACGCTTCCCCGGCACCGCCGTCCTGCGGGAACCCGCCTACCGCAGCCTCGCCGTCCCCGGACCCGACGGCCGCCCCGACACCGCGCTCCTCGAAGGCTTCGGCGTGATCGTCCGCGAAGGGCTCGACGGGCGGCTCCGGCCCGGCGTCACCCCCCTGCTCGCCGCCTCCGTCGCCGACGAGTACCCCACCGGACCCGGCCATGTCTCCGCCCTCGGCCCCGCCGCCCACCCGGCGACGGCCCTCGCCTGGTGGCGCTCCTACCTCGCCCTGCTGATCCCGCCCGTCCTGGCCGCCTACTTCGACCACGGCCTCGTCCTCGAACCCCACCTCCAGAACGTCGTCGTCGGCATCGGCGACGACGGCCGGCCCGCCCAGATCCTCTTCCGCGACCTGGAGGGCACCAAGCTCCTCCCCGGCCACCACGCCGAAGCCCTGGCCGCCCTGCCCCCGGACGTGGCCGGACCCATGACCTACGACGCCCGGCGCGGCTGGGACCGTGTGGTCTACTGCCTCCTCGTCAACCATGTCGCCGAACTCCTCGCCGCCCTCGCCGACCTCCATCCGCAGACCGAGGCCGCCCTCTGGTCCGAGGTCCGCCGCACCATCCGCCGGTACGCCGACGAACACGGCTGCCCGCCCGAGCTGAGCGCCCTGCTGGCGGGCGTACCGCTGCCCGCCAAGGCCAACCTCCTCACCCGCTGGGAACGCTCCGCCGACCGTCACGCCGGATATGTCCGGCTGCCCTCGCCGCTCGCCGAGAACGTGCTGTACCAGGCCCACCGGACCGACGCCGAACGGAGCCCGCGATGACCGGCACCACCCCGCCTCCCGTCGCCCCGCCCCCGGAACCCGGGCACCCGGATCTCCCGGGCCCTGACGCCGCGCACCCGCCGCGGTCCGCCGTCGAGACCCTGGTCCGCTCCCTGCCCCCGGGCGACCTGCCCGCGTACGTCTACGACCTCGCCGCCCTCCGCGACCACGCCGCCCGGGTCCGTACCGCCCTCGGCGACCGCGTCGAGCTGTACTACGCAGCCAAGGCCAACCCCGACCCCGCGATACTGCGCGCCCTCTCGCCCTGGACCGACGGCTACGAGGTCGCCTCCGGCGGCGAACTCGACGCGGTCGCCGCCGCCGTACCCGGCCGCCCGCTCGCCTTCGGCGGCCCCGGCCGGACCCCCGAGGAGACCACGGCCGCCCTCCGCCGCGGAGTGCCGCTCTTCCATGTCGAAAGCGCCCGGGACCTGCGGCAGCTGTCCGCCCTCGCCGACGAGATCCGGCCCGGCGGCGCGCCGCCCGCCGGGGTGCTGCTCCGGGTCAACCTCCCCGTCGCCGGAGGACTCCCCGCCACCAGCGCCCTCGCCATGGGCGGCAGCCCCTCACCGTTCGGCAGCGACCCCGCCGAAACGGAGGACCTGCTCCGCGAACTCACCGGCGGCGGCCACCCCGGGCTGCGCTGGCGCGGCGTCCACGCCCATCTCGCCAGCGGACTGACCGCGTCCGAACACCTCGCCATCGCCCGCTCGGTCGTCGACTGGTCCGCCGCGCTCGCGGCCCGCCACGGACTGCCGCTGCCCGAGGTCAACGTCGGCGGCGGAATGGCCGTCGACTACACCCGCCCCGGCGACCGCTTCGACTGGGCGGCCCTGGGCGCCGGACTGACCCGGCTCGCCGACGAACACCCCGGCACCGTCCTGCGGATCGAACCCGGCCGGGCCCTGACCGCGTACTGCGGCTGGTACGCCACCGAGGTCATCGATGTGAAACGGAGCCACGGCGAGACCTTCGCGGTCCTCCGCGGCGGCACCCACCATCTGCGCACCCCGGCCACCCGGGGCCATGCCCAGCCCCACACCGTGCTGCCCGTCGACGACTGGCCCCACCCCTGGCCCCGCCCCACCGCGCCCGCCGACGGCCCCGTCACCCTCACCGGACAGCTCTGCACCCCCAAGGACGTCCTGGCCCGCGCGGTCTCCGCACCCGGTCTGCGCGCCGGGGACCGGGTGGTCTTCGCCCTCGCGGGGGCGTACGCCTGGAACATCTCGCACCATGACTTCCTGATGCACCCGAAACCCGGCTTCCACCACATCGGCGCGGAGCCGGAGGACGGCCCGGCCGTCCCGTAGCGCCGATCGCGGCCACGGGCCCGCCCCGCCCGACGGGCCGTCACCGGCACAGGCCCCAGGAGTCGGTTACACGTTTCACCGACCCCGGGCCCGTCCCGTACCACCGGAACGGGACCCCGGTCGGCGCCGTGCGCCGGCCGGGACCCGGATCCCCCGGGCACCTGTCGGAAGGGGAGCCGAGGTCCCGGATATCCATGTGCCCCGGCTGCCCGCCCCGGGTTACCTTCACCCCATGAAAGACCGGCCCGAGGGCATCGACGAATCAGCGCTCCGGCACGCCCTGGACGCCTGGGGACCCGGCACCACCGCCCTCGACTACGTCCCCCTCGGATTCGGCGACTACCACTGGACGGCGGAGACCCCCGGAGGGCGGCGCTTCGTCACCCTCTCCGACCTGACGGAGAAGTATCACTGCGGGATCGGCCCCGAGGCGGCCTGGCACGGACTGAAACGGGCCATGGACACCGCCGCCGAACTGGCCGACCGCGGGCTCGGCCCGGCGGACGGCGGGTTCGTGGTGGCCCCGCTGCGGACCGCGCGCGGCGAGTCGGTCCGCCGGATCGGCGAACGGTACGCCGTCGCCGTCTTCCCCTGGCTCGAAGGCGCGGCGGGCGACTTCGGCGACGAACCGGCCGCCGCGGAGCGGGCCGAGGCCATCGGAATGCTCGCCGCCCTGCACGGCGAGAGGCCCCCGGCGGCCGCCCGGGCCCTCCCGCCCGAACTGTCCGCGCGCGGCAGGCTGGAAGCCGCCCTCACGGCCGTGCGGGAGCCGTGGACCGGCGGCCCCCGCTCCGAACCCGCCCGGGAGCTCCTCGCGGAGCACGCCGGGGCCGTCCGCGGGCGCCTCGACGACCTCGACCGGCTCACCGCCCGCGTGCTGGCACGCGGTGCCGCCCCGGTCGTCACCCATGGCGAACCCCACCCCGGGAACGTCCTGCGCCACGGCGACCGCCGGTTCCTCCTGGACTGGGACACCGCGGGGCTCGCCCTCCCCGAACGCGATCTGTGGCTGGTCGCCCGGGACGACGCCGACCTCGACCGGTACGCCGGGCTCACCGGCCGGGTGCCGGACCCCGAAGCCCTGGCGCTCTACCGGCTGCGGTGGAGCCTGGAGGACGTCGACGCCTTCGTCGCCTGGTTCCGCTCGCCGCACACCGCGACGGCCGATCTGGAACAGGCGTGGCGGGGATTCTCCGACACCGTGAATATGCTCCTGTCCTGACGAGGAGTACGGGTCGGCCCGCGTTCCCGTACAAGACACCCGCACACCGCCTTCCCGCCCATTCCCGCCGAACACACCACCCGGCGGCGAGCCCCGGCGGGCCGGGCCGGTGATAGCGCTTGCCATCGGGTGAATGCCCGTACGGCCGGAACGTTCTCCGGTGTGCGGCGCGATGCGTACGCGAACGTATCTGAAATGCGTCGTTTGCCGTCCCTGTATGCCGTGCGAGTGACGATCCCGGCACGATCGGTGGTGCGTACCGGCGAAAATCGCCAAGCCGTGTGCGAGCCTGGTAGCGGCATGTCGTACGCCCGCAGTCGCGGGGCCGTGACGAGGACGGGGGAGCGCGGCCCATTCGCGGACGACCCGCGCCGTCTGCCGGGCAGCGGAACCGCGCTCCGGTATTCCCGTGGCCAGGGTCACGGGCAGGCAGAACTCACCGAAGAGAAACGCGCCATCACACTCTGTTTATCCAACAGCGGAGGTGTGGGAGTGAATTGCGGGGTGATCGGGGCCGGTGTGGCCGGTGAGTCAGATGGTGACGGATGTCACTCCACTTTCCGGTGCACGAAATTGCCGGTTCAAGCGTCTCCTTGTGTGACAGGAAAACGTCAACGGCCCTTCGGTGTCGTCGTGTTCGCCGTCGCATATGCGGTCGGGGAGTCGGTCGGACGTTTCCTGACGAGCTTTTTCCGCAATATGACGGACCGTGATGAACTGGCTACATCGCGGTCGCGTATTGCTCCTTACGCGGTCACACAGTGGCCCGAGAACAGTCCCGAGCGGGGCAGGGAGAAAAGCATGAAACCGTTCGCGTGGAACTACGCACGTCCGGCCGAGCTGTCGCCCGTCGTCGATCAGTACTCGTACGACGCCACCCTCCAGCTGAACGTCCTGCCGGACGGTCGCCCCGCCATCATGGACCGGGCTCTGCTGGCCGCGGTCGGCACCACCACATCGACGGCGGGTTCCGCGACCCACTTCGACGACTGACGCCCCGAACGAAGATGACGGTGCTGATCCTGACCAGCGAGCAGGACGTGACCGCGGACATGGTGGTGGCGCAGCTCCACAAACGCGGCGTTCCCCTCGTCCGGTTCGACCCCGGTGACCTTCCGGGGGAGGGCACGCTCTCCGCCGAGTACGTCCGGGGCGAGTTCCGCGGCTATCTGTCCACCGGCGGGCGTGTGGTCAGCATGGACAGCCTGCGCGCCATCTGGGTGCGCAGGCCCGGCGAACCGGCCGAGCGGGCCCCCGAACCCTCCCCGTGGCTGACCGCCGAAAGCGGACAGGCGCTCTACGGCATGCTGCACAGTACGACCGCACGCTGGATGAACGAACCCGGCGCGGCTGCCAGGGCCCGGCTGAAGCCGTGGCAGCTGCGGGTCGCCCACCGCAGCGGCTTCCCGGTACCCGCGACCGTGATCACCACCTATCCGCAGGTGGCCCGGCAGTTCGCGGACCAGTACCGGCACGTGGTGGTGAAGGCGGTGTCGGGCAAACCGCCCAGCGACCCCCCGATGGCGCTGCCGACCACCCTGGTACCGCCGGACGCGGACTTCTCCGAGGTGGCCGCGGGGCCGACCCTGCTCCAGCGGTATATCGCCAAGGAGGCCGATATCCGGCTGACCGTGGTGGGGGACGAACTGTTCGCCGCCCGTAAGGTCGCCGCCCCGGGGCAGGTCGACGGCCGGTACGGGGAGACCGGGCACACCTGGTCCGCGGTTCCGGTGCCCGACCGGGTCCGCCGTGCCGTGGTCCGCTACATGGAGCTGGCCCAGCTCGCCTACGGTGCCTTCGACTTCGCCGAGGACACCGAGGGAACCTGGTGGTTCCTGGAGTGCAACCAGGGCGGCCAGTTCGGCTTCGTGGAACTGGAGACCGAACAGCCGGTGGCCGACGCGGTCGCCGAGTGGCTGGCGGCTCCGGCGGAGTGAGACCGGGGCGCCTCGCGGTACGGCCCCCGGGGCACGGCCGCCGCCCGTCGGCACGGGCGGCGGCGCGTTCGGCCGCGTACGGGTGTAACCGAGTTCAGCAGCAGCGGGACTGCGGGGCTTCCTCCAGCCGCCGGGCCCGCTGCCGCTGGAACTCCCGCCGCGACGGCACCGGCACGTCCGGCCGGGTCCTGCGGTGATGGTCGCGGTACTTCTCGTAGGCCGAGTCCCCGCTGACCTCCCGCAGATACCGGTACCCGGTCCGCAGCCAGCCCCCCAGCCGGCGGCCGGCCGCGGTGACGGCCGGGGCGCTCATTCCCGGACCACCGCCTTCTCGGCCCCCGCCCCGGCCGACGCGTCGAGCCGGGAGGCGACGTACGGGGACTCGGTGGTCGGCGGCAGCTCCGGCGCCCGCAGGGTACGGACGCAGATCACCGCCGCGTTGACGATCACCACCGTCACCAGCAGGACGAACAGAATGATCAGCACCCCGTCCACGGTGGAGTTGAGCACGATGGTGTCCATGTCGTCGGCGCTCTTCGCCGGAGCCAGGACCTTCCCCGCGTCGGCGGCGTCGGCGAACTTGTCCCGCTGGGCGAAGAAGCCCACCCGGGGATCGGGCGAGAAGACCTTCTGCCAGCTCGCGGTGAAGGTGACCGCGACGGTGAACGCCAGCGGCACCCCCGTCACCCAGGCCCACCGGAACCGGCCCGACTTGATCAGCAGTGTCGTCGCCACGGTCAGCGCCACCGCCGCCAGCAGCTGGTTCGCGATCCCGAACAAGGGGAAGAGCTGGTTGATCCCGCCCAGCGGATCCGTCGCCCCGGCGTAGAGGAAGTACCCCCAGCCGCCGACCACCAGCGCGCTCGCCAGCCAGATCCCGGGCTTCCAGTTGACCCGGCCCATCGGCTTCCACACATTGCCCAGCATGTCCTGGAGCATGAAGCGGCCCACCCGGGTGCCCGCGTCGACCGTGGTCAGAATGAACAACGCCTCGAACATGATGGCGAAGTGGTACCAGAACGCCTTCATGCCCTCCCCGCCGATGACATCGGAGAAGATCTGCGCCATACCGACCGCGAGCGTCGGCGCGCCACCGGTCCTGGCGACGAGAGTGGACTCCTCCACGGCCTCGGCGGCCGCCGTCAGATCGGCGGGCGAGATGGTGAACCCCAGATTCGCCACCGCCGCCGACGCCGACTCCACCGAATCGCCCAGCAGCCCGGCGGGCGCGTTCATCGCGTAGTAGAGCCCCGGGTCGAGCACCGCCGCGGCGATCAGCGCCATCACGGCGACGAACGACTCCATCAGCATGGCGCCGTAACCGATCGCCCGGACCTGGGACTCCTTGGCGATCAGCTTCGGCGTGGTGCCCGACGAGACCAGGGCGTGGAAGCCGGAGAGCGCTCCGCAGGCGATGGTGATGAAGAGGAACGGGAAGAGGGAGCCCGCGAAGACCGGACCGTCACCGGTCGAGGCGAACTTGGTCACGGCGTCCGCCTGGAGCGAGGGCGCCGCGAAGACCACCCCGAGCGCCAGCAGGGCGATGGTGCCGATCTTCATAAAGGTGGAGAGGTAGTCCCGGGGCGCCAGCAGCATCCACACCGGGAGCACGGAGGCCACGAATCCGTACGCCACCAGACAGAACACCAGCGTCTTCGGGCTCAGGGTGAAGGTGTCGGCCAGCGACGACTCCTGGATCCAGCCGCCGCCCACGATCGCCAGCAGCAGCAGCGCGACGCCGATGAGACTGGTCTCCAGCACCCGGCCCGGCCGCAGGATATGCAGATAGAACCCCATGAAGAGGGCGATCGGAATGGTCATCGCCACCGAGAAGGTGCCCCACGGCGAATGCGCCAGCGCGTTCACCACGACCAGCGCCAGCACCGCCAGCAGAATGATCATGATGGCGAAGACGGCGATCAGCGCGGCCGTGCCGCCGACCTTGCCGATCTCCTCCCGGGCCATCTGCCCGAGGCTCTTGCCGTCCCGCCGCATCGACAGGAAGAGCACCACCATGTCCTGGACCGCGCCGGCGAAGATGACACCGAACACGATCCAGATCGTCCCCGGCAGATAGCCCATCTGCACCGCCAGCACCGGGCCCACCAGCGGCCCGGCGCCCGCGATCGCGGCGAAGTGGTGACCGAGCAGCACCCGCCGGTCGGTGGGCTGGTAGTCGACACCGTCCTCCAGCCGCTCGGCGGGCGTGGCCCGGGTGTCGTCCGGCTTCAGAACCCGGTCGACGACGAAACGAGAGTAGAAGCGGTAGGCGATGGCGTACGAACCCAGCGCGGCGGCCACCAGCCAGACGGCCGAGATCTCCTCACCGCGCGAGAGCGCCAGAACACCCCAGCACAGGGCGCCGACGACGGCGACGGAGGTCCAGATCAGGATCGATTTCGGATTCGCCCGGAGCGGCGAAACGGGGGAGCGGGACACACGGGCTCCTTGACATGACGTGAAACGGCTACGACGGAAAGGCGAAGCGAGTCGAGAAAACAAGGGCGGTCAGGGGATTCAAGGGGAAGAAGGGAAAAAGGGGACAGGGTGGCGGGACCACCCGGGGACGGGTTCCGGCGGACGGACTCCGCCGGGCGGACCGACGGCTCACAGCGGCGAACGGCGCGGCCGCGTCAGCAGATGCGCCGCCAGCAGCCCCAGCGAACAGCCGGGCACCCACGCGAGCTGGTACCAGTAGAAGAACGGAACCCCCGCGAGCGAGGGCCGCCCGGTGGCGTACGACGGCACCCACAGCAGCGCGACCACCGGCGCCAACAGGACCACCGAGGCCAGGACACGCCGCGTCCGGTTCGGCGGACCCCCGGCCCGCCGTACCTCTCCTGCCATGGTTCCTCCGCACTTGTCCGCCGGCGGGCTCGGTGTTCCGGCCGGTCTGTGCAAGAGTTGCCGGTCACCGCGGTTCGGTTGACAGGGACGACCGGGGGATTTCCCCCGGCAGCGGAGACGAGTACTCGGACGGGACCGGTCGCGCCGGTGACCCGGGCCAAGGGGGTGGACGATGAGCGCGACCGCCGTCGCCGCGGCCTTCGCCGCCGTCGTCGGCGCCGCGTCCCTGCTGGCCGCGGCCGCCCCGAGGCTGCGCGCCGCCGACACCCTGCCCTCCCTCGACGGCTGGGCCCTCGCCGACCGCGGCCTCGGCCCCGGCTGGACCTGGCTGCTGCTCGGCGGCACGATCTTCACCGCGTACACCTTCACCGCGGTCCCCGGCCTCGCCTACGGGAACGGCGCGCTGGCCTTCTTCGCCGTCCCCTACACCGTCATCGTCTGCCCGCTGGCCTTCGTCCTGCTGCCCCGGCTCTGGTCGGCGGCCCGGGAGACCGGCAGCGTCACCGTCGCCGACCTGGTCCGGGCCCGCTACGGCTCCCCGGCGCTCGAACTCGCCGTCGCCCTCACCGGCATCCTCGCGACCATGCCCTATCTGGCCCTCCAGCTCCTCGGCATCCGCGCCGTCCTGGACGCCGGAGGGCTGACCCCGGCCGCCTCGGCCGCCGCCGATCTGCTGATGGTCGCCCTCTTCGCCGGACTCGCCGTCGCCACCTACCGGCACGGCCTCCGCGCCCCCGCCGTGATCTCCGGCTTCAAAGGGGCCGCCGTACTCGCCTCCGTGATCGCCCTGGTCTGGCTGGTCCTCGACCGGTTCGGCGGCCCCGGCGGGGTCTTCGCCTCCGCCGCCGCCGAACGCGCCGCCCACGGCCACGACCCCGACACGGCCCTGCTGCTGACGGCGGGCCAGCAGCCCGCCTTCGCCACCCTCGCCCTCGGCTCCGCCCTCGCCCTGCTGATGTACCCCCATGTCCTCACCGTCGGCTTCGCCGCCTCGGGCCCCCGCGCCCTGCGCCGCGCCACCATCGCCCTGCCCGCCTGGACCGCCGTCCTCGCCGTCTTCGGCCTGCTCGGGATCGCCGCCGTCGCCGCCGGGATCCGCACCCCGCCCGGCGCCGCCGAATCCGCCGTACCCCTGCTCGTGGAACGGCTGATGCCCGCCCCGCTCGCCGGACTCGTCCTCGGCGCCATCACCGTCGGCGCCCTGGTCCCCGCCGCCGTGATGTCGGTCGCCGCGGCCACCCTCTTCGTCCGCAATGTGTACGTGGCCCGGATCCAGCCCACCGCCACCCCCAAACACCAGGTACGGATCGCCCGTACGGTCTCCCTCACCGCCAAGGCGGGCGCCGTCGCCTTCGTCTTCGGCCTCCGCGACCAGGCCGCCGTCAACCTCCAGCTGCTCGGCGGCGTCTGGATCCTCCAGATACTCCCCGCCGTCGTCCTCGGCCTGTACGCCCGGCGGCCCAGGCCGGGGCCCCTGCTCGCGGGCTGGGCGGCGGGCATGGCGTTCGGCACCCTGGCCGTCGTCCGTGAGGGCTTCTCGTCCGTGATCCCTCTCCCCGCGATCCTCCCCGGTACGGGCGGCGCCCCGCCCGAGGTGTACGCGGGACTCGCCGCCCTCGTCCTCAACGCCGCCGTCACCGCCGCCGCCTCCGCCCTGCCCGGACGCCGCGCCCCGGCCCCCGGCCCGGCGCCCGCACCCCGAGCCGACCCGGGACGGAGCACCCCGTGAGACGGACCCCGCGCGCCGCGCGCACCCTGACGGCCCCCGCCCAGCCCCCCGTGGTCACCGGCGCCGCCCCGGCCGTCGCCGACGACGGCGACACCGAACGCGAGGCCGCCCTCGCCCGGCTGTTCGAGCTCCACTACACCTCGATGCTGAGGCTCGCCACCCTGCTGGGCGCCGACGACCCGGAGAACATCGTCGCCGAGGCGTACTACGAGCTGTACCGCCGCTGGCGCAAGCTGCGCAGCGCCGAGAGCGCCGAGTCGTATCTGCGCTCCGTCGTCTGCAATCTGACCCGGATGCGGATCCGCCACCTCCAGGTCGTCCGCCGCCACACCCGCACCACCGACAGCGGCCCGGAGCCCGCCGCCGTCGCCTCGGCCGAACACACCGCCCTCCTCCACGACGACCAGCGGGCACTGATCCACGCCCTGCGGAAACTGCCGCCCCGCCAGCGCGAGGCGCTGGTACTGCGGCACTGGATGGGACTCAAGGAGGGGGAGATAGCCGAGGCCATGGGCATCTCACCGGGTTCGGTCAAGACCCACACCGCGCGCGGGATCGCCGCACTGTCCCAGGTCATGGAGAACCGCCGATGAACAGCCGCCCCACCGGGCCCGCGAACGGCCCGGACACCCACGACACCGAGGACCGGCTCCGCGAGGCGATGGAGGCTCTCGCGGGCGGGGTGCACGCCGCCCCCGACGCGTACCGGACCGCCCGCGGCACCTGGCGGCGGCGCGAACGCCGCCGGCGTCTGATGCTCACCCTCCTGGTCGTCACCGTCTTCGCCCTCGCCGTACTCGCCGGACTCCAGGTACTCAACGCGGCGCCCGCCGGATCCGGCGGCACCTTCCACGACGACCCGCCCGGCCCCTCCGCCCCCGCGTCGCCCGGACCCCGTTGACCGCCTCCCGTTCCCGCACCACGCGAGAGGCCACGGGCGGCGGCTCATCCGTACGGCCGTGACCGGCGCGCCCCTCACTCCCGGGATGTGACCACCATCGTCGCCCCCTCGGCCCGGGGGATCGTGGACGCCACCTCACGGGGCCCGGCGCCGTCCGCCGGGACCAGCCGCCACCGCGCCAGGATCGTCGCCAGCGCGATCGTCGCCTCCGTATAGGTGTAGAGGTCCCCGATGCATTTCCGGCTGCCCGCCCCGAACGGGATGTACGCCTCCCGCCCCAGCCCGGCCGCCCGCTGACGCTCCGGCAGCCAGCGGTCGGGGTCGTACGCCTCCGGATTCTCGTACACCCGCCCGTCCCGGTGGATCGCGTACAGGCTGAACGCGATCTCCGTCCCCGAGGGCAGCCGGTATCCGGCCAGCTCCACCGGCTCGGTACTGCGCCGCATCAGCAGGGTCACGCTGTGCAGCCGGATCGCCTCGTCCAGCGCCCGGCGCAACGCGGGCAGCCGTGGTACGTCCCCGATCGTCACCGGCCCGTCGCCGACCACCGAGCGCACCTCGGCGGCGACCGCCGCCTCCGCCTCCGGGTGGCGGCCGAGTTCGGCCAGCGTCCACGACAGGGCCGCCGTCGTCGTCTCCACCCCGGCGAAGAGGATCGTACTCAGCTCGTCCCTGATCTCCGTGTCGTCCAGCCGCCCGTCGTCCTCCGCGTCCCGGGCCGCCAGCAGCAGCGACAGCAGATCGCCCCGCTCCGGAGCGGCGCCGTCGCGGGCGCCGAGGATCGTCTCGTCGATCACCGCGCGCAGCCGGGCCGCGGCCGCGTCGAAGTCCCGGTTGGGGCGGATCGGGATCCGGTCCAGCAGCCGCGGCGAGGCCGCCCGTACCAGCAGATGGTTGAGGAGGACCGGCAGATTGTCCCGGACCGCCGCCACCGCGGGCCGCCCGAAGTCCGTCGAGAACATGGTCGACGCCAGCGTCTCAACGGCGTAGGTGCTCATCACCCGCTCGACCTCGATCCGCTGGCCGGGCCGCCACGACTCCACCAGCTCGGCCGCCTTGCGGCTCATCGTTCCCGAGTACTCCTCGATGTGCTGCCGGGAGAACATCGGCTGCATCAGCCTGCGGTGCCTGCGGTGGTACTCGCCGTCCGCGGTGGCCAGCCCGTTGCCCGCCAGCGGCCGCAGCCGTTCGAAGAACCGTCCCTTCTCGAAGCTCCGCCCCTTGGCCGTCAGGATCTCGTAGACCAGCTCCGACGAGGTCGCGACATAGACCGGGAGCGTGCCCACGTCCAGCCGGACCAGATCGCCGTACCGGCCCAGTGAGTTCAGCAGACCGAGCGGATCGCGCCAGAGCCGCAGGGCGTGCCCGATCAGCGGAAGCGCCCCGGGCGCGCGCGGTACCGAACTCGTCCCGGTCGACCGTGAAACCTCTGCCACCACGAACCCCCAACCAATCCACGAACTCGAAGAAACTCAGAAGAACTCGAAAATCCCGCGGAAACTCACAGCGCGTCGAACGAAACCGGCGAAACCCGGACAGGGAATCGACGACCGCAACCCCTTGACGGCCATCCGCGCACCCACCGGCCGGGGTGCCGCGCCACCCGGGGTGCCGAGGAGATCACATCACCGGGAGCCCGCTCGTGGGAGAGGTTCCACGGCATCTCCGGAACACCACTACCCCACTCCGTACGGTAGTTCGAGGAGTGATGGCGACCCGTGGTACTTCGATCGGATGTGCCCTCGCTCTCCGCGCTCGACCATATTTGTCCCGAACGCACGCACCACCCCGAAACCGGCACGGGAAAGATCGCGGACGATTCACCGGATCCGCCGCCCCCGCCCCCGGCGCCGCACTAAGCTGCGGGCTGCCGCGCGGGCCCTCCCTTGCCGAGGTGACCCCACGACGCGCCACCCACCCCCCGACCCCGTACCCGGACCCGCCGCGCCCGCGTACCCCGCCGTCGTCTCCCGGAGGCACCATGAGCAACCCGCACACCGAGCAGCCCTTCACCAGGACCGCGACCGTGCCACCCCAGGGATGTCCCGCACACGGACTGGAGGGCACCCCCGTCCGCCGGGTCTACGGACGCGAGGCCGAGGGCTCCCCCTACGAGCTGTACGAACGGCTCCGCCGCGAACACGGCGCCGTCGCCCCGGTCCTCCTCCCCGGCGACGTATCCGCCTGGCTGGTACTCGGCCACCGGGAGAATCTGGAGGTGATGCGGACCCCCTCCCTCTTCACGGCCGACTCCCGCAACTGGAGCGCCATGAAGGAGGGGAGGCTCTCCGCCGACTCCCCACTGCTGCCCGTCACCGCCTGGCAGCCGCTGCTCGCCTTCGTCGACGGCGAGGAGCACGCCCGGCTGCGCGGCGCCATCACCACCGCCCTCGGCCGGTTCAACCGCCACGGCGTCCGCCGCCATATCGTCCGTCTCACCCACCAGCTGATCGACGCGTTCATCACCCGCGGCGAGGCCGACCTGGTCACCGAGTTCGCCGACCGGCTGCCGATCCTGGTGATGGCCAGGCTCTGCGGTATCCCCGAGGAGTACGGCATCCCCCTCGGCGACGCCGTCCGCGACATGGTCTCCGGCAGCGAGAGCGCCGTCCGCAGCAACGAGTACGTGATGACGACGATGCGGGAAATGGTCGCGCTCAAGCGGGAGAACCCCGACAAGGACCTGATCAGCTGGCTCATCGAGCACGACGGGGCCCTGACCGACGACGAGGTCGCCGAACACGTCCGGCACGCCCTGACCGTCAGCAATGTCACCACCTCCAACCTGGTGGCCAACACCCTGAGGATGGTGCTCACGGACCCCCGCTTCCGGGGCAATCTGTCGGGTGGCCAGATGACCCTGCCGGACGCCCTCGACCAGGTGCTGTGGGACCAGCCGCCGCTCGCGGTGATCCCCACCCGCTGGGCCCTCGGCGACACGGTCCTCGGCGGACAGGAGATCCGCACCGGGGACATGGTGATGCTCGGGATCGCCGCAGGCAACGTCGACCCGGAGATCCGGCCCGACCTCAAGGCACCCATGCACGGCAACCGCTCCCATCTCGCCTTCGGCAGCGGACCCCATGAGTGCCCCGGTATCGACATCGGCCGGGCCGTCGCCGATACCGGTATCGACGCCCTGCTCGGCCGGATGCCCGAGATCGAACTCGCCGTCTCCGACGCCGAGCTGACGATGACCGCCACCTGGATGTCCGCCCGGCTCGACCGGCTGCCCGTACGCTTCCCCCGGGCCAGCCCCCGGGAGACCGCGCAGCCCCCGCTCGACATCCCCGCCGCGCCCGTGGCGCAACCCCTGCCCGAGGCCGCGCCCGCCGTGCCCCCCGTCCCTACGGCGGCCCCGGGCACGCCCGCCCCGCGCGCCTCCTGGTGGCGCAGGCTGTTCGGCGGATGACACGCTCCCGCCGGGCTACCGGAGTCCCGGCGGAACACGCGGACGGGCGGAAAGTGGTGACAATCGGAAAACCGGTCGGGGTGGTCGCCTCCGCTCTTTAGTGTGGTTTCCGTGAAGGGACAACTGGGAGAACTTGAAGACGCCGTGATGACCCGGGTGTGGCGCCTCGACCGGCCCGTCACCGTCCGGGAGGTCATGGTCGAACTCCGCCGCGAGCGGACCATCGCCTATACGACCGTCATGACCGTGATGGACAAGGTCCACCGCAAGGGCCTGCTGAGCCGGGAACTCGACGGCCGCGCCTACCGCTATACGGCCGTCGCCACCCGGGCCGACTACGCCGCCGCCCTCATGGACGAGGCGTGGTCGCACGGCGGCCGCCGCGCCGACACCCTGGTGGCCTTCCTCGGCCGGATGACGGCGGATCAGCGCACCGCCTTCGAAGAGGCGTTACGCATCCTCGGCAGCCGGGCCGAACCGCCCGCGACCCCGCCCTGACCCGCCGCCCCGGGGGCGTACGACCCGTGTCGTACGCCCCCGAAACCGTTGGGGCGCCTACGACACGGGGCGGGCGCTCAGACGCCCGGCGCCACCGAGGTCCCGGCGGCGGACAGCGATTCCCCCGCAGGGGCGGGGGACGCGGCGGGCACGACCGGCACGGCCGGGGGAGCGCCCGCCTCGGGCCCGGCGGGTGCGGCGGACGAGTCGGGTGCGGCGGGGGCCGTCACCGACACGGTCGCCGTCATCACCGGCCCGGAGGCCGAGATCCCGGTGAGCGACACCCCGCTGTCCCTGCCCGCGTACGTCTGCGACCCCGGCTTGCTCTCCGCCGTGAGCGCCGTGTTGTTCTCGCTCCCGGGGAACGGGTCACCCGCGTCGCCCCGGTTCCTGGCGCCCTCCAGATCGCCCAGTGCGTCGGCCTGGACGAGCCTGACCTTGTACCGGCTCTCGTCGGCGTTGTCCTGACGGCTCTCGTCGACATGCCACACCAGCAGCCCGCCCGCCGGCAGCGACTCGTCGTAACCGGTCCGCTGCCGGTTCTCCACCAGGAAGTACTCGCTCCCGACGGCCCCACCGGTCCACAGCCGGTGGGCCGTACGGGACGTCTTCATCTCCTCGAAGGAGACCGCCCCGCCGTCGGTGACCACCGTCTCCGACGCCCAGCCCTGCCGCACCTTGCACCAGGCCGACGGATGGACCGGCACATCACCGTCACCGCCCCAGGCGCCGCCCGCCATCAGACACCAGTCCCCGACGCCCTCGGACGAGCCGTCGGTGTCGTACAGATCGGGGAAACCGAAGACGAGATGCCCCAGCTCATGGGCGGCCACCCCGATCCGGGCGTCCTCCGGGATCGTCAGATAGGCGTAGATCCGCGTCCCGTCGGCGTCGTACGCGGACGGCAGCAGCCACTTGTGCGACCACAGGTCCCCGCCGTCCCCGCTGGTCTCGCCGCCGGTACCCGCGTGCACCACGATGAACGCGTCGACGAAGCCGTTGCCGTCGTTGTCGTACGGCGCGAAGTCCATCAGCGGATCGGCGGCCCGGGCCGTGTCCTCGGCCATCGTCCGGGCCCGCGGCTCGCCCTCGGGGTTGCCCACACCCGAGTTGCCGTTGGCGTACCAGGCCAGGGTCCGCGACAGCCGCAGCGGCCCCACGACCTCCCCGACGATATCGACCAGACCGTTGGTGACCTCGCGGAAGTACTCCCGGACACTGCCCTTGGGCAGCACACCGAGCGAGAAGAACAGATCCTCGAAGTGCTGTCGCCCGGCCCCCATCGGCCGGTCGTCGAAGTCGGCGAGGACGACGGCCACCCGGACCGGTCCGCGCAGCGGGGCCCGGTCGGCGGCGGCCGACATCACGGTGAACCGGGGTGTGTCGGGGGGATACGACTCCGCCGGCTTGATGGTCCCGTCGTCGAACCCGGACCAAGCCAGACCCGGCGGTGCCGGTGTCAGCTGCGGCCCCGAACCGTCGGCGGGCCGGGTCGCGTACGCCGCCCGCAGCCGCGGACTCGGCGGTACGGCGCAGAAGTCGGACCTGACCGCCGTCACTCCCCGCCGGCCGGAATCACCGTCGACCGGACCGTGGACATGCTGATGGCGCTGCTCGGACATGCGAAACCCCCCGGAGGACACCGGACGGTCGCGGCCGGCCGGTGGTGGGACAAAGGAAACGGACCAACCGAACGCATCGTAGGGACGGGCCCCCGCCCGGGTCGACCGGTTGGCCCGGAGTGTCCCCGGCCCGAGGAGTCCGGAACCCACGGCCGTACGACCCCCGTACGCCGGGGCACGCCCCGCGCGGACCCGCCCCGGACGTCCCCGGCACACGTTGGAGCCCGCCGCCCGAGACGGGCGGCGGGCTCCCGGCACGCGGGTCAGCCGAGGGTCACGGCTGGTCGCCGCGGACCACCGCGACCGGGCAGTGCGCATGGTGCAGCAGCGCCTGGCTGACCGACCCCAGCAGCAGCCCGGTGAAACCACCACGGCCCCGGGCCCCCATCACCAGCAGCTGCGCCTGCTCCGTCGCCTCGATCAGGGCCTGCCGGATCCGGTTCTCCACCAGCCGCCGATGGACGGTGACATCCGGATGACGGTCCTGGTGCCCGGCGAGCGCCTCCGCCAGCAGCCGCTCCTCCGCCGCCCGCATCCGGTCGATGCCGTCGACCAGGTTCTCCGGGTATCCGGGGTCGTCGTCACCCCGTTCGGTCCAGGTGTTCCACGCGTGCACGGCCACCAGTTCGGCCCCGCGCGCCGACGCCTCGGCGAAGGCGAAACCGACGGCCGCGTCGGACTCCGGCGAGCCGTCGACCGCGACCACGACCGGCCCGGCCGCCTGGGTGTCGCCGCGTACCACCAGCACCGGACACCGGCCGTGCGCGGCCAGATGTACCGCCGTCGATCCGACCAGCAGACCGATGAACCCGCCCATGCCCCGGCTGCCCACCACGACCAGGGACGCGTCCCGCGACTGCGCCTCCAGCACGGTCAGCGGCTCGCCGGTGACCAGGTCCTGGGTGACGGCGATCCCCGGCTCGGTCTCCCGGGCGTGGTCCACGGCTTCGGAGAGCAGCCGCTCGGCCGCGTTGCGCAGTCCGCCGTCCCGGGGCCCGCTGGGCGACGGGCCGAGGGGTACCCGCATCGCGGGCCAGATGAAGGCGTGCACCACATGGAGCCCGACGCCGCGCTGCCGCGCCGCCCGCGCCGCGACCTCCACCGCCCCGAGCGCCGACTTCGAGCCGTCCACACCGACCACGACCGGACCGTTCATCACAGCACTTCCGTTCTTCCTCGTGCGCCGCACTGGCCGTATCCCCCGTCTCCAGTCTCGGCCCGCGCGCCCGGACCCGCACGGGCCGAACGTCCGTGTCCGGGGGGCCGAACAGCCCTGACATCGGAGGGTGCGAAGTCCATTCCGTACGGCGACCGCGCCGGCGGGGCCGGACCGGGCCGGAACCGGGCTCCCGGCCCCCGGCGCGGCACCGGCCGGGACCCTCCGTTCGGTGCGCCCGTTCACTCGCTCGCGCGCCCGCGGCCGTACCCGGCGACGGCGAGCACCATCAGGACGGCCGTCGTTCCGCCGAGTACCAGGGCCGCCGACGGCGAGTGACCGTCGACCGCGGCGCCGCCAACGAGCGCGCCGAGGGAGATCGTCGCCTGAAACGATGTCGTGAACAGTACGGACGCCGCCTCGGGCGCGTCCGGTACGGCCCGGGCGAACCATCGCTGGGAGCAGACGGGTACCGCCCCGTACGCGGCGCCCCACACCAGGAGCAGGACGGGAGCCGCCCCCGGCACACCGCCGAGCACCGGCAGGGCGAGCACGGCGGCGGCCAGCAGGGCACCCGCCCCGGCGAAGGCCGCCCGCGGCGCCCGCTCCACCAGGGCGCCGCCCGCGAACGACCCCGCGATGCCCGCCGCGCCGAAACCGAGCAGACAGAGCGTCACCGCCGGCGGCCCGGCCCCGGTGACCTCCTCCAGGAACGGGGTGACATAGGTGTAGGCGCCGAAGTGCCCGAGCACGATCAGCACGGTGAACAGCAGGGCGGCCCTCGTGCCCCGGCGGCGCAGGGCCTCCCGCAGCACCGCACCCCGGGTGGGCGCGCCGGCGGGCAGCCGAGGCACCGTCACCACCAGCAGGACCAGCGCCCCGAGCGTGCATACGGCCATCGCGCCGAAGGCGGTACGCCACCCGTACGCGTCACCGATCAGGGTGCCCAGCGGCACCCCGAGCACCGACCCCAGCGGCACCGCCGAGAAGATCACCGCGGTCGCCCGCCCGGCGGACGGCCCCGGGACCAGCCGGGGGGCGAGCCCGGCGCCGACCGACCAGAAGCCGCCGATCACCACTCCCACCAGGACGCGCGAGACCAGGACGGCCCCGTATCCGGTCGCCGTGGCGGCCAGCGCGTTGGCGATCACCAGCAGGAGCAGGAAGAACACCAGCATCCGCCGCCGGTCGTGACGGCCCGTCGCCACCGTCACCAGCGGCGCCGCCACCGCGGCCAGCAGCCCCGGCAGGGTCATCGTCAGCCCGGCCGTGCCGTCGGAGACGGTGAAATCGCCGCCGATGGCGGTCAGCAGACCGATGGGCAGGATCTCGGTGGTGACGACGGCGAAGATCCCGAGGGCGACGGCGACGACCGCGGGCCAACCGCCGGGCCGCGGCGGACGGTCCGCGGTACCGGCGGGGGAGCGGTGGGCGGGCAGGGACGACGAAGGTGCGGTGGGTGCGGACATGGATCCCGTCCTGAGGCGATGGGCTGACGCCCCTCAGTCCAGCGGTCCGGCCGGGATCTTTCCGGCAGCTCCGCGACACCACCGTCACACCCGACGGCGATGTCGCGTTCCTGCCACCGCCACCGCCACCGCCACCGCCACCGCCCCGTGCCGCCGCGGCCCCGGCCCCGGTCCGGTCGCGTCAGGTGTTCGCGGGCGACTCGTCCGGGAAGATCTTCGTCACCACGTCGCCGTCCTCCGTGAGATAGCCGTGCAGCATGCCGGGGCTGCTGTGCGGGGCGTCGAAGACCCCGTCGCGGGTCAGGGCGATCACCCCGCCCGTACCGCCCAGCCGCGGCAGCCGCTCCACCACCACCTCGTACGCCGCCGCCGCCACACCCAGCCCCTTGAACTCCATCAGGGCGGAGACCGTCGACGTCGCCGCGCCCCGGATGAAGTACTCGCCCGCGCCGGTCGCGCTGACCGCCGCGGTCGCGTTCCTGGCATAGGTACCGGCGCCGATCAGCGGGGAATCCCCGATCCGGCCCGGCAGCTTGTTGGTCATCCCGCCCGTCGACGTGGCCGCGGCGACATCGTCCTCGCGGTCGACCGCCACCGCGCCGACCGTCCCCCGGGACTGCTCGTCGGCCAGGGCCTCCGGGGAGCGGGCCGCCGTCTTCGACCCGCGTTCCGCCTCCTTGGCCCGTATCAGGGCATCCCAGCGGGCCTGGGTCCAATAGTAGTCCTGGGTGACGGTGGCCAGCCCGTGCCGGGCGCCGAAGTCGTCGGCGCCCTCACCCGCGAGCAGGACGTGCTTGGACTTCTCCATCACCAGCCGCGCCCCGTCCACCGGGTTGCGCAGTCCGCGCACCCCGGCGACCGCGCCCGCCGCGAGATCGGAGCCACGCATCACGGAGGCGTCCAGCTCGTGCCCGGCGTCCGCGTTGAACACGGCGCCCTTGCCCGCGTTGAACAGGGGGTCGTCCTCCAGCTTCCGTACCGCCGCCGCGACCGCGGCCACACTCGTCCCGCCCTTGTCGAGCACGTGCTGCCCGGCCCGCAGCGCCGCCGCCAGACCGTCGCGGTACGCCTTCTCCCGGGCCGGGGTCGTGGTCTCCCGGTCCAGTGCAGCACCCGCCCCGCCGTGTACGGCGAGTACCACGTCATGGGCGTCGGGCCGGGCCTTCCCGCCCGGCGGCGGCTGGCCCGGACCCGGTGCCGTACGAATCCGTTCGACCCGGGCCGCCCCCACCGAATGGTCCGCGTGGGCCGTCGCGCCAACCGGCTCGCCGACCGGCTGCGACCGTGGGACGGCGATCAGCGCCGCGACGGTCGCCACGGCGAGCAGGGCGGACGGCAGCCAGGAGATGGCGGATCTACGGGACACGGGCGCTCCTCGTCACGGGACGTGCCCCGCCTCTCCGGCGGGGCGCACCGGCCGTTTGGTCGCGCCGCACTCTACTCGCGGTGACATGTTCATGTCCTCGCGAGTGGTCAATTAGATCTCGATCATCACCTGATCGAGTGATTTTCGGACCAGATCGGGTACCTGGCAGTCGGCCGCCGGATAACCCACCGGGATCACCGCGAACGCCTTCTCGTTCGCCGGACGCCCCAGGGCCTCGCCGAGGAAGCGCATCGGACTCGGGGTGTGCACCAGCGCCGCCAGGCCCGAGAGATGAAGGGCGGTCAGCAGCATGCCGACCGCGATCCCGACGGACTCGTCGACGTAGTAGTGCTTCCGCTTGGTGCCGTCGTCGCCCAGCCAGTAGCGCTGCTGGAAGACGACGATCAGGGTGGGCGCGTCGGTCAGATGCGTCTTCACCTCGTCGGTGCCCAGCGGGCGCAGTGCCGCCAGCCACTCCTCGCCCAGCCGGCCCTCGTAGGAGACGCGCTCCTCCTCCTCGGCGGCCTCCCGGATCCGCCGCCGGGTCTCCGGGTCCCGGACCAGGGCGAACGTCCACGGCTGCTGATGCGCACCGGACGGCGCGGTCGCCGCGCAGGCTATGGCGTCCCGGACCGCGTCCATCGGCACCGGATCGGGGGCGAACTGCCGTACCGTACGCCGTTCGTCCATCCGGAGCCGCAGCCGGGCCGCCCGGGCGAGCGACTCGTCGGCGGGGATCCGCTCGGGCCGGTAGGGAACCGGCCGGTAGGGATCGCCGTGGGTCGGGATCCACCGCTCGGGGGCGGCGGGGGAGGCCGTTGGCGCGGCCGGTGCGGGCGGGACGGGCGACAGGGGCCCGGAGGATGCGGACATGGGCCCGAGTGTGCCCGCTGCCCGGCGATCCGGGGAGAGGGCGGACATGATCGTCCGGTGAGCGGACGGTCTCAGTGGCGCACCCCGCCCAGTAGCCGGTCCAGAGCCCGCTCGGTAGCGGCGAGCGCGCCGGGGTCCTCGGACCTGGCCAGCCAGACGGCGGCCTCGTTCATCGCGCCGGAGAGCAGCCGGGCGAGCGGCTCGACCGGCTGCTCCGGCACGACCCCGGCGGCCACCAGGGACCGCAGCGCGTCCGCCAGATGCCGCGCCGACGAGGCGTCGTCCATGGCCCGCCACTCGTCCCACCCCAGCACCGTCGGCGCGTCCAGCAGCAGAATCCGGCGCACGGCCGGATCGGTTCCCGCCGCCAGGAAGGCCCGGCAGCCCGCCCGGAGCTGCTCCCACGGATCGGTGTGCGCGTCGGCCGCCGCCGCCACCGTCTCGCCCAACTCCCCCTGGACCTCGGAGACCACCGCCCGGAACAGCCCCGCCTTGCTGGCGAAATGGTGGTACGCGGCCCCCTTCGTCACCCCCACGGCCTCGGCGACCTCGGCCAGCACCACATCGTGGAAACCGTCGGCGGCGAAGCGCCGCCGACCCTCCGCGAGCAGCGCCTTCCGTGTCGCCGCCCGCTGTTCCGCCCGGCTCTCCGCCATCGCGAGATCACCCTTCCCATTTCACATACCCCGGGTATGCTAACGTCGGATTTCACATACCGGGGGTATGTGAAATCGGTTCAGCGACGAAAGGCCCTGCCATGACCACTCAGCTCGGCGGCTTCTACCCGGTGATCGGCACCCGTGACATCCCGGCGGCGCGCGACTTCTACACCCGTCACCTCGGTTTCGCGATCACTTTCGAGGCCGATTGGTACGTCAGCCTCCACCGCCCCGACGCCCCCCACTACGAGCTCGCCCTCCTCGACTCCGCCCACCCCACGGTCCCCGAGGGCCATCGCACCCCCCTGACCGGCGGACTGCTGTTGAACTTCGAGGTCGACGACGTCGACGCCGAACACCGACGGCTCATCGGCGACGCCGGACTGACCGAACTGCTCACCCTCCGTACCGAGGAGTTCGGCCAGCGCCACTTCATCGTCGAGGGCCCGGACGGTGTACTGATCGACATCATCACCGTGGTCCCCCCGACCGGCGCCTACGCCGAGCAGTACACGGAGGGTCACGTTCCCGGATGACCCGCGACAAACCCCGTCCGGCCGGTACCCGGCCGTCACCCGACCACCTGGCCCGCGCGCCGGGGGAGTGGTCCGACGGCCCGGCCCGGCAACCCCGGGGGAGGGGGGAACGGGACTGACCCGGGTGGCCCCGCATGCGGCCGAGACATCCCCGGAAGGGTCTGACTCCGCCGTCCCCGTCTCCCCGTACCGGCGGCAAAGCCGCCCGCGCCCCGGTCGGTCTCCCGCCCGGTCAGTCCCCCGTATGGGGGATCCGCACTGTCACCGTCAGTCCGCCACCGGGGTTGGGGGCCAGGATGAGGCCGCCGTGGTGCGCCTCGGCGACCGCGGCGACGATCGCCAGCCCCAGTCCATGCCCCCTGCGCGCGGTCGTCCGCCCGTCGGCGCGCAGAAAAGGCTCCGTGAGGGTGCGCACCACCTCCGGATCGAGCACCGCCCCCGTATTGGCCACCCGGATCACGGCGAACCCCTCCGACTCCGGATCGGGCCCCGCGGTCACGGTCAGGGAGCCGCCCACCGGAACGTTGTGCCGGACCGCGTTGTGCAGCAGATTCACCACGAGCTGCCGCAACAGCACCTCATGACCGTTCACGGCCACGGGCCGGACCTCGGCGCCGACCGTCACCCCTTGCGAGGCGGCCTCCTCGCGGACCGCCTCCAGCGCCTCCTCGACGGCCTCGGACAGATCGAGCGGCGCCATCGGCGGCGGCGCGTTCCCGAGGGCGGAGAGCTGCAACAGGGCGTCCACGATCTCCCCGCCCCGCCGGTTCATCTCGGCCAGCCGCGACAACAGAACCGGTATGTCCTGCCCTTCCGGGTCGGCTCGGGCCACATCAAGCATCGCCCGGCTCACCGCCAGGGGCGTGCGGAGTTCGTGCGAGGCGTTGGCGGCGAACCGCCGCTGCGCCTCGAACGACCGCTGAAGACGGTCGAGCATATGGTCGAATGTGTCGGAGAGATCGGTGAACTCGTCCCGTCGCCCGGTCAGCCCCACCCGGTGGTCGAGTGATCCCCGGGCGGCCCGGTCCGCGGCCCGGGTGATCTGCTGAAGCGGCCTCAGCACCTGCCCCGCGAGTACCCAGCCGCCCCCCAGCCCGACGACGGTGAGCAACAGCAGGGCGTACCCGGACGCCCGGATCAGTACATCGATGATCTCCTCCCGGCTGGGGACGTAGTCGTCGTCCCCGGGATTGGCGGCGATGAACGGATAGTTCGGCACCGACCACATCACCGCGTAGATGATGGCGAGCGCCACCACCCCCGAGATCACGGCGAAGAACGCGTAACCCAGGGTGAGGCGGAGCCGTGCCGTCAGCCGCCGGGGCCGCCACTCCGGCAGCGGGCTGTCCTCGCCGGCCCGGGGCGCGTCGGCGACGGTGTCGTTCACGACCGGGTCTCCAGCCGGTAGCCGACACCGGCAACCGTGCGGACGACCCCCGGGTCGCCCAGTCTCTTGCGCAGGGTGGAGATGGTGATGCGCACGGCATTGGTGAACGGGTCCGCATGCTCGTCCCAGGCCCGTTCCAGCAGGGTCTCGGAGCTGACGACCCCGCCCCCCGCCTCCATCAGCAACCGCAGCACCGCGAATTGCTTACGGGTCAGAGCCACATACCGGCCGTCCCGGTACACCTCCCGCCGGAACGGGTCGAGCCGGATCCCCGCGTACTCCAGTACCGGCGGAGCGCCCTCCTTGGGACGCCGGGCCAGCGACCGCAGCCGGACGACCAGCTCGGGCAGATCGAAGGGCTTGGTCAGATAGTCGTCGGCCCCCAGTCCGAAGCCCGCCACCTTCTCCTCAAGGCCGCCCGCGGCCGTGAGCATCAGCACCCGGCAGCCCAGTCCGCGCCGCACCACGGCCCTGCAGACGTCGTCACCATGAGTCCCCGGAATATCGCGGTCGAGTACGACGACGTCGTACTCGTTGACATCCAGCCGCTCCAGCGCCGTGTCCCCGTCCCCGGCGATGTCGGCGGCGATCGCCTCCAGGCGCAGCCCCGACTGCACGGCCTCGGCGAGATACGGCTCGTCCTCCACGATCAGTACCCGCATACGGCCCGCTCCCGCCTGTCCGATCCTCCCGGTCTCCCGGTTCGCCGGCTGTTCCGGCTCGACGGACTCCATGACATCACGGGTCACCTATCGCGAACGTATCGGAATGACGAGACGCCCACGGAACGCCCGCCCCCCTTCACTGGTCACACCAACGGCGGCAACGCGAGTACCGGGAGGCGTGACATGACGAACGACGGCGACGGCGGGGCGCTGGCGGACGGATCCGGCGACGGACCGCTCGGCGGTATCGGCGCCATAGCCCCCTGGGCCGGGACAGGCGCCACGGCAGCCCGCAGAAGGCGGGGAAGTTCCTCACCACACCGGAGAAAACGGCCCATGCGACCGGCAAGGCCGTCGACATCGGCCCCACCGACGCCGACGACCGACTCATCCGGAAGGGCGCCCGGTACGGGCTCTGTCAGACGTATGCGAATGAAATGTGGAACTTCGAACTGAGAGACGCCCCGGGCGGCGCCTGCCCGGCCCCGCTCCCCGACACCGGCGGGTGAACCCCTCCCGCCCCGGGTGTCCCACCCGGGCATCAAAGGCGGCGAAGCCGATCAACAAGGGGCGTACCACCCCCGCGTGACGCGCGCGAAGTCCTTGCATGTCCCACGAATGATCAACAGGCGTTAACGTGTTCCTTGACCTTCTGTTGACTTAGTTGGTCAACCCTTGACGTGTGCGTACGCGAACCCGAACCCATCAGCCGGAGGGAGGCGCCTCATGCGGACCACGACATCACGAACGCTGATATCCCTGCTCGCCGTCGCTCTGCTCGCCTTCCCGTGCCTCGCCTCGACGGGGGCCCTCGCGACCCCGCACCCGATCAGCAACGGAAGCACCCCCGGCCAGGACCTCACCCTCCGAACCACCACGGAACCCGGTACGGAGCACCACAGCCGAGCCGGTGAACCCACCCTCGACCCACTCGGCCACTTACGCGCCCGCGACCCCCACCGCCCCGCCGCGACCGCGCCGTCAGCGACGCACCGCGCACCCCGTGCCGCACCGCGCCACCGGACCCCCGGGCACCTCCTCACCCCACCCGCCGGTCACCCCCGGCAGGACAGAAGAGCCCCGGCCACCCCCACCCCGGCCGAATTACAGGTCTTCCGCTGCTGATCCGGAGCACGCCCCCACGCTCTGTCATGTCAGCCCCGACGCGCCCCCACAGCGCGCCAGGAGGATTCACCCCAATGCAGCCGCTCATCGACCACGCCCGGGCCCACGGCCGGAACCCCGAACGGTTCGCCCCCCACGCCGCAGGGCAGTCCCCTCACACCCTTTTCATCACCTGCTCCGACTCCAGGGTCGTCCCGTCCCTGATCACCGGCGCACGCCCCGGCGAGCTCTTCGAACTCCGCACCGCGGGCAACATCGTCCCGCCCACCACCGGCCACCCCACCAGCGAGGCCGCCACCATCGAATACGCCGTCGACGTCCTCGGCGTCCAGGACATCGTCGTCTGCGGCCACTCCCACTGCGGCGCCGTCGGCGCCCTCGTCCGCGACGACGACCTCACCGCCGTCCCCGCGGTCCGCGACTGGCTCGCCCACGCCGCCCACCGACCCGCCCCCGAGGACGCCGACCCCGACGATCCCGAAGTCGCCCGAGCCGTCCAGCAACACGTCCTGGCCCAACTGCTGCGCCTGCGCTCCCACCCCTGTGTGTCCCGACGGCTGACCGCCGGCCGGCTCCGCCTGCACGGCTGGTACTACGAAGTACACACCGGCGCCGTCCAGGCACACGACGCCGCCACCGACACCTTCACGGCCCTGTGAGCGCCGGCGTGCCCAGGACCAACTACCCCCATCTGCGGCAGGACTTCGCCGCCTCCCTCGTCGTCTTCCTCGTTGCCCTCCCTCTCTGCGTCGGTGTCGCCGTAGCCTCCGGAGTCCCCGCCGAACTCGGCCTGGTCACCGGCATCGTCGGCGGCCTGGTCACCGGCATGATGCGCGGCAGCAGCCTTCAGGTCTCCGGACCCGCCGCCGGAATGACCGTCCTCGTCCTCGAAGCCGTCACCGAATTCGGACTCCCCGTCCTCGGCGCCATCGTCCTCGCCGCCGGATTGCTCCAGATCCTCCTCGGCATGCTCCGCCTCGGCCGCTGCTTCCGCGCCGTCTCCGTCTCCGTCGTCGAAGGCATGCTCGCCGGAATCGGCCTGATCCTCATCGCCGGACAGCTCTACGCCATGGCGGGCTTCGAAGCACCCGCCGACGGCATCGGCAAGATCATCGGACTCCCCGGGGCGCTCTGGCGCACAGCCGGAGACACCGACGCCCTCGCTTCCATCGCCCTCGGCGCCGCCACCGTCGCCGTCCTCGTCCTCTGGAAGCACCTGCCCCCGAGGATCCGGACCGTCCCGGGACCGCTCGCCGCCGTCGGCCTCGCCACCCTCACCGTCATCGCCACCGGACTCCCCGTCGCCACCGTCGAGGTACGCGGACTCCTCGACTCCGTCCAACCCCCGTCCACCGAAGCGTTCGGCGAACTCGCCGGCCTCGGCGCCATCGGCACCGTCCTGGCCTTCACTCTGATCGCCTCCGCCGAATCCCTCTTCGGCGCCGCCGCCGTCGACCGCCTTCACAACGGCCCCCGCACCGACTACGACAAGGAACTCGTCGCCCAGGGCACGGGCAACGCGGTCTGCGGCGCCCTCGGCGCCCTCCCGATGACCGCGGTCATCGTCCGCAGCGCCGCCAACGTCCAGGCCGGAGCCCGCACCAAAGCGTCCCGCGTCCTTCACGGCGTCTGGCTGCTGCTCTTCGCCGCCCTCCTCCCCGCCGCACTGGCCTACATCCCCGTCCCCGCCCTCGCCGCCGTCCTGGTCCACGCCGGCTTCAAACTGGTCCCCGCCCGCGCCTTCGCCACCCTCTGGCGCCGCCAGCGCGGCGAAGCCGTCGTCCTCGCCGTCACCGCCCTCTCCATCGTCGTCATCGGCATGTTCGAAGGCGTAATCGCCGGACTCGCCCTCGCCGTGGCCAAAACAGCCTGGGAAGCCTCCCACCTCCGGCTCGACGTCGACGAACGCGGCACAGGACCGGTCCGGGTCCGCCTTCGCGGCAACGCCACCTTCCTCCGTCTGCCCAACCTGATCGACAGCCTCGAAGCCCTCCCGCCCGACCGAGCCGTCGAACTCGACCTCACCGAAGTCCACCACCTCGACCACGCCTGCCGGACCGCCCTCGAAACCTGGTCCGAACGTCACAGTGCCACCGTGACCCGCCATATGAGGGCCCTCTCCGGCTGACCACCCACCAGCCCCGCCCGCCGCCACGGGCGGGGCCCCAGGCCACCCGAGCCCCGAACTCCCGGCACCAGACCCCCACGCCCCCAGCCCCGGACCGCGCGTAACCGGCCACCACTGCACACCGTTGGCCCGATATGCGCACACGCCGCCCCCCGGCCCCCCGCCCCACGGGCGCCCGAACCCCTTCCATGACCCGCCTCGCCCTCGCCACCCTGGCCGGGACCGCCGTCGAGTTCTACGACTTCTTCGTCTACGGCACCGCCGCCGCACTCGTCCTCGGCCCCCTCTTCTTCCCCTCCTTCTCCCCCCTCGCGAGCAGCCTCGCCGCCTTCGGCACCTTCGGCGCCGGTTTCATCGCCCGCCCCCTCGGATCCCTGCTCTTCGGCCATATCGGCGACCGCCACGGCCGCCGCCCCGTCCTCTTCGCCTCCCTCCTCACCACCGGCATCGCCACCGTCCTCGTCGGCTGCCTGCCCACCTACGACTCCATCGGCCCCACCGCCCCCGTCCTCCTCGTCGCCCTCCGCTTCGTCCAGGGCATCGGACTCGGCGGCGAATGGGGCGGAGCCGTCCTCCTCACCTCCGAACACGCCCCCGCCCACCGCCGCGCCCTCTGGAGCGCCTTCCCCCAGCTGGGCCCACCCCTCGGCTTCCTGCTCGCCAACGGAGTGACCCTCGCCCTCTCGGTCGGCCTCACCGACACCCAGTTCCTCACCTGGGGCTGGCGGGTCCCGTTCTGGGCCGCCGGAGTCCTCGCCGGCGTCGGCCTCCTGCTGCGGACCTCACTCCCCGAAACCCCCGCCTTCCGCGAACTCAGCGGCACAGGCCGCCGGGCCGCCGCCCCCGCCGCGGAAGTCGTACGCCACCACTGGCGCACCCTGCTCCTCACCGCGGGCGCCCTCTCCAGCGGCTACGCCGTCTTCTACACCGTCACCACCTGGGCCCTCGCCTACGGCACCGAGCAAGCCGACATCAGCCGTACGGTCATGCTCACCCTGGTCATGGGAGCCGTCGCGATCAAAGGCACCGCCACCCCCTTCGCCGCCCTCCTCGCCGACCGCGTGGGCCGCCGCCCCATGTGCCTGGCGGGCAGCGCCCTGACAGCCCTGTGGATGTTTCCCCTCGCCGCCCTCCTCGGCACCGGCCGACCGCCCCTGATGTTCCTGGGCTTCGTCATCGCCCTCCTCGCCTTCGTCTCCGTCTTCGCCGTGACCGCCGCCTACCTCCCCGAGCTGTACGAACCCCGGATCCGCTGCACCGGCGCCGCCGTCGGCTACAACCTGGCGGGCGTCCTCGGCGGCGCCCTGACCCCACTGATCACAACCGCCCTGACGCACGGCGGCGGCCCCCCGTGGGGCGTCGCCGCCTGGCTCACCGGCGTCGCCGTCCTGAGCCTCTGCTGTTTCGCAGCCCTCCCCGAAACACGCACCTCGGCCCCCGCCGCGCCACCCGGACCGGCCCCGGCCGCCGAACAGACCCCGGAACCCCCGCGGCAGCCGGACGAAGCCCACGACCACCCGGCGGACAACGCCTCCCGAACGGAACCGGAACCGGTGGACCCCACCGTCCCCCGCCCGTCGGCCCCCACCGACCGCACCAAGGCATGACCACCCGCACACCCCACCGGCCCGAGACCCACCCGAACGGCCCGGCACAATGACCGTGGTCCGGGAGACAGCTCCCGGACCACGGCCCCCTGCCACCGTCAGACCGCCCCACCGGGGCACGGCGACAACTGCGGAAACAAGATCCGCCGAAGCTCGGTGATCTCGCACTCGGTCGCCACCAGATCCAAGGTCTCGAACGCCAGATCCCACTCGACGTCGCCCTGCCCGTTCCGGGTGAACCGCTCGGTGACGCCGTACGTGATCTCCCGCACCGCGCCGCCCTCCGGCGACAGCTTCGCGTGCCCCACCCACTCCCGATACGTCACCTGCCCCTGACGCACCGTCCGCCCCGGCTCCAGCCGCAGCTCGTGGACCCGGGTGAAGAGCTTCTCCAGATAGGCCCGCATTTCCGCCTTGGTCGTCAGCGCCCGGCCGCCCAGTCCGGGCCCGGTCATCGACACCACGTCGTCCACCCCTGCCACCAGCGCCGAAGCGTCACGGGTGTTCCACGCCGTCAGCCGGTTCTCCGTCCGGGGCGGCTTCCACGCCACCGCCGGAACCGAAGCGAACACGTTCGGCAACTGACCACCCAACGAGCGGAACAGCTCCGTCTGGTCCCAGAACCTGCGCCCCTGCTGTACCTGTGTCCCGTCGAGCACCAGCCGGTGCGTCGTGATGTAGTCGAACGCCGCCCCCGGCGACAGGTCCGGATTGATCTTCCAACCGGAGTTGCGCGCCTTCACGAAGACCACCTTCCCGTCCGGCGACGCCACCGCCGACACCGGCTGGAAGTTGTACTTCACGGCCTTCAGCAGGCTGTCCATTTGCCCGGCGATGGCTTCCCTGCCGATCGGCGCGGGCAGCCCCGAGTCCATCAAGGTCCCGGTCGGCGTAAAGAGGTCCATGTAGGTCCCGACCTTCGGATTCGCACCCCATTCGCAGTACGCCTTCATAAACGAGTGCGCGTTGGCGGGCAGCGACGACTGCCCGCCCACAACGGCCTGGCAGTACGACGACATGGCCTGCGGCGCGGTCGCCGAAGCCGACGCCGTACCGGAACCGAAAGGCAGCAGCGCGGCGGCGGTCGCCAACACGACGACGGAACGCATACGACGGATACGTGACATGGGTGACTCCCGTTCGACAGTTGAACAGAGGGGCGGTGGCGCCGGGAGAACCCCTTCCGGCGCGGTGATCACACTCTGTCCGACCCCGCCCACCAGCGCGATTACCTCCGGGGTAACGGACCCCGCCCCGCGGAACTCCCCGGCCACCCCGTACGTTGACCCCGGTGACGCGTCGATACGCGTCACCGACAGACGAACTTCAGCCAGGACCGAGGTGGCAATTCAGTGGCGATGTGGGACCGACTCAAGGACCAGGCCAAGGCCCTCCAGCAGCAGGCCCAGGGATCGGGTCACTCCGGATCCGGGGCGCAGAGCCACGGCCGTCCCGCCGCGCAGAGCTCCGGCTCCGGCTCCAAGGCCCAGCTCGTGGGCCTCCTGAAGACCCAGCTCACGTCACTCAAGACCGAGCTGAAGAGCGGCGCCTACCGCGACGCCAGCATGGCCGTCTGCGCCCTGGTGGCGGCGGCCGACGGACACGTCGACCCGGCCGAGCGCCAGCACGTGGAATCCCTGATCCTCTCCAACGACGTCCTCCAGAACTTCCCGCCGGACCAGCTGCGCACCCGCTTCAACAAGCACGTGGACCAGCTGATGGCCGACCCCATCCGGGGCCGCGCGGAAGCCCTCCAGGAGGTGGCCAAGGCCGCCAAGAAGCCCGCGGAGGCCCGCGCCGTCATCCAGACCGGCATCGTCGTCGCGGGAGCCGACGGCTACATCTCGCCCGCCGAGGAGCAGATCCTCCGCGACGCGTGCGCCACCCTCGGGATCTCCTCCGCCGAATTCGGCATCTGACCCGGCGACACCACCGGCCCCGGTCCACCCCCTCCCAGGGCGGACCGGGGGCGGCCCCTTCTCACCAGCTGTGCGCGACGTCCACGACCACCTTGTCCCCGTACTGCAGTACCCGGAACGGCAGCCGCGCCCGGACCCCGACCGCGACCTGGGTCCGCCCCTCGAAGCTCGACCCGAACTTGGTGTCCTTGAACGTCCGGTACCCGCCGACGCTCACCCCCGGAAGCGACCGCCCCGGCGTCCCCGGATAGACCACCCCGCCCGTCGACGGATCGTAGCTCGGCGCGTTGACGAAGATCTCCAGAATCGCCCCGCCCGCGACGGGAATCCTGGTACCGGTGCCGTCCTGATGGAAGGCGCCGACATAGCCGACCCGGTACCCGGTCTCCCCGGTGGCCCCCGTAACGTCGAACACCAGCCGGTCGAAGCACTCGTGCTGACCGGCCCGGACATTCGTCAGCGGCTCGGCGGAGTGCTGCGGCGCGGATTTCAGGCCACTGCCCCAGCCGGTGGCGCAGGCGCTCGCCGCGACCGGGTTGTGATCCACCTGCCCGCAGGACGCCCATGCCGTACCGGCCGTTCCGACGAGCGTGACACCCGTCAACGCCAGGGCTGTGACGGCCCTTCCCACTGGTCTCATGATCAGTACCTCCTCAGACGACGAAGGAGCGGTTCGATCCGCGCGCCCACCATGAGCCCGTGGATACCGAAGCCGACATCCGTACGGATACTCATATCGCCACCTGAGTACGTGCCAAGAGGGAATCACGGAACAGAAGCGAACAAAGGGGTCGATGAAACCTTCCGTCGCGCCCCCACAACGCTTCGCACTACCGGCGCAACCGGGCACCGGCGCTCATTGCTCCACCAGCACCGGCAGCCACGGAACGACACCACCCCGACGGCGGGCGGACATCAGATCGGCATCCCGGTCGCGAGCCCGACCCGGCCCCGTCACACCCGGGGGCGCCCCGCCGCGTCGACCCCGGAAGAGCCCGTACCGCCGATGTCCAGATCGGCCTGCACCAGATGATGATCCGAATACGGGGTCGGCAGCACCCGGTACCCGGACGGCACGATCCCCCGCAGGAAGACATAGTCGAACTTGCTCTGCCAGTCCGTGGTCGCCGCACAGCCACCACCGGACGAAGGACGGCACCGCTCGTCCATGTCCGCCGCCAGCGACCACATCCGGGTGAGCTCCGGGGCGTCCGGTACGGCATTGAAGTCGCCGAGTACGATCGCGCGATCGATCTACGCCACCACCCCGCCCTCCACACCCGACTGGCCCCCCCCGACGTCCA